>CALGPD010000269.1 GCA_937960625.1 uncultured Spirochaetia bacterium
CCAATACTTTGTAACCGGTTGCGCAGAATAATAAACAGTACTTAGACGCATGATAAGTGTTTCATTTTCCCAATGCAATACTCTTTTAAAATACATTGGAGGCATTTTTCCCTCAATCCGGGTTGTTTCTTTATCCGGCGGACCGTATAGTTTCTTAAAACAATTTATAAAATTCCTGACTTTAAAATGATAATTTATTTTATCGTATATTCCAATACTTCGTGAAATATAATAAATCTTATTATATTTGGATTTGTAATTTATAATTTCGTTTTTACCATTATCAAAAGTGAAATTATACGCTCCCTTAGCAACGTCAATATTTCTGGATAATAAATTAAATTTAATTATTGACGGGATATTTACCGGGGCATTTACAAACGATACTCCATAGATATTTGCAGGTATAGGGCTGAATGCAAAAGAAAATAAGGGTAATGCAATTATAAAAATAATTATATACTTGTAACGTTCCATAAGAACATTATATTCATAAAAATATAAAAAAATCAAGTACTATGAATTATAAGAGTAAGTTTTTTTAATTATTCATTATTTAAAAGTGAATCAAGAACCTTTAATTTTTCAAATTCGTCCGATTCTATGAATTCATTCACAGGCATATATTCAGTTTGATATCCATACCTTTTATGAAAATTTTTAATATACGCGCCACAATCAGCACATTGAAAAATATTAAAAGTTTCTGTTTTCAAAACGTATTCAAAACCCTGAATTTCATCAGGATAACCGATTAATTTAATAACCTTACTGCAATTCTTACACTTTTCCATATAAAACAAATTTAATTAAACTATATCAATTGTGCAACTATTGAAACTAATAATCCGGTAAAACATAACAAAGTTATAACCTGCAAAACGGAAATAACTATACCAGATACAGAACCACCCCTTACATAAAACTCCCCACTGGCATTCAGATCAACGTGTTTGGGAAGTGCATCAACTAATTCTGCATATTTTTTTCCCCGAATATCACAATAAATAACAGGTTCGTGCTTTTCATCACCTAGGGTTGCCTTGGGAAGTGATTTACTGCTGCCCACTATTTCTGCACCTGTTTCATCTTTATACTGAAAAAAGTATTGATAAACGGGAACCTTATTTATTCTAACATTTGTCATTTTAGTTGATATTATTATTCCATCCGCAATTTTTCCGTTTTTCAGTAAAACAATTTTTTTATACCCGATTAATATACTGCTTAAAAATAATACCATACCAATAAATGGGAAAAGCAATACAAACAAAATAAAAGGCCCAAAAACACTGTAACGCGCTCCAACTATCCTCGATAACTTTGGATTATTACTTTTATATTCAACTAAAACGTTATCGCCCCGCCGGAGGAGCTTTTTATCTTCTCCCCGTAAATGTCCGGTTGAATAAGAATATTGGTGATATTCATTCCCGCTCCCGGAAGTAAATTTAAAATGATATCTAATTACCGGACGGCCTCTCCTGCCTCTTCCACCACCAATTGAAACCGAAGTATATCCTACTTCTGTGATAATTCCGGTAGCTTTCTTATCAAGATTTGAAAGTTTAAAAGCTGAAATTGTCCGGGAACTTAGAACAAAAATTGCAGAAAAAATAAAACCTAAAATAATAAAAGCAGCTCCAATGTATCCCGTTATGCCCATCATAACCTGAGATTTAAGCGACAAAGGTACTTTTCTCGGTGCAGGTATTAAATTTTTTAATCTATTTTTTATTTCATTATTTTCCATTTTTTACTCCGTAGATATTTAACTAAATATATTTCAAGTTATATTAACGAATAAAATTATACACCACTAAGCATTATCAATTAGCAAAAGGAGAAATTTCAGTAATTCCCGTATCAAATTTATCTGAAGATTCTAGTTGTTCAAGAATAAATGAATTGGCAATTTTTTCGAAATTATCAACGATTCTCTCATTTATTTTTGTAACATCATTTATTTCGTTAACTGTTTTTATTAAGCCAGATCCCTTTTCACTAATATCATGAATTGCTTCAACAATTTTTTTTGTATATTCAGCGAGGTTATCAACAACGTTTATTATCTCCCCACTATCTTTTTCTTGGGTTTTAACAGAATCTTTTACATTATTTGTTACATCCACTAAAGAATCTACTAACTTTAATATTTCTCCTACTACCATTGTTTGACTACTCATTGCGTTAGAAATCTCAGAGTTAATCTCGTTAGATTGATCAACATCAGCTAATATTTTATCTAACCCCTTAATTGCCCTATCTGTTAACTCTGTTGTTTTATTTATTTTATTAGTAATTTCTTTAATAAGTAATGTAATATCTTTAGCACTTGATGAACTGTTTTCAGCGAGTTTCCGGATTTCATCAGCGACTACTGCAAAACCTTTTCCATACTCACCCGCATGAGCCGCCTCAATTGCTGCATTCATAGCTAGGAGGTTTGTTTGCTCAGCTATACCTGTAATTAAATTTACTATTTCATTAACACGTTTGGAGGAATCCTCAATCTCATGAATTGCCTCGATTGCAGTTTGAATTGCTTCTCCCCCTTCCCGGGCTACAATTGTTAGATTTGCAGAAATGTTTTTTGCGCGCGCTGTTGTATCTGCTACAGAATTTATCGAATCTGCTAGTCTGGATATTGCAATTGAAGAATCTTCAACCGTATTATTTTGTTGATCAATATTTTGTGAAATATGCTTAATTGAATCGACAATATTTATAATTGAATTTCTCGTTTGTTCAACAAATTCTTTTTGAGCATCAATGCTAAGACTAATATCTTTGATTGAATTATCCATATTCTCTACACTATCACTTGATACTCTTACTGTTTCAGTTAAAACATCCGTTGAATCTCCTACTTCTTTTGTCGTTGTTTTTAAGCGCGAAATTATTTGCTTTACTTGCTCTTTAAATGTATTTATCGAAACTGATAACGAACCAATTTCATCTTTCGAGGAAATATATATTTTTTCACTTAAATCACCCGTTGACATTTTCATTATTTTTTCAACAATTATTTTTAGCGGTTTTGTTAATGAAAATGCAACGATGAAAATTAAAGGGACGAGAATAAAAATAAAAATTATCACAAAAAGCCAGATTGTAGTCATAATGCTTCTTGCATCAGCAAGGAGTTCTGATTTAGGAACAAAAGTTAAAAATTTCCATTTAGTAGTAGGTGATGTGTACACATTAACAATATAAGGTATTTCATCAATTTTAACTGATGTATATAATGAGTTAACTTTTAAAATGTTTTCCAACTGTTTAAGATTCATCTTTTTAAAATGTTTAAAATTTAATTTAGAGTTTTTTGGATGTGCCATAATTTTACCTTTATAGTGCACTAAAACAACGTAACCGGATTTGCCCATCCTTATTTTTTTTATTATTTCAGTTAATCCCTTTAAACTTACATCTACTCCCTGAGCTCCGTAATATTTACCCGCTTTATCCTTAAACGTTCTAGAAATAGTAATCATTGCTGTTTTATCTGCAGGATAATAATATGGATCAGTCATAATAATTTTACCCGGGTTTTTAAACGCTTTTTTAAACCAGGGCCGCTTTCTTGGGTCATAATTTTTCATTGAATTGCCTTCAGGCCATTGAACAAATCCACCATCTTTTGTTCCTATATATACATAAGCATAGTTAGGATGGGTTCTGGCAAATCTATCCATAAATTCAAAGATTTTTTGTTCGGCTCCACCATTTCTTGATGGTGTCATTTTTACGGATCTATTAAAATCAGCATATGAATTAATGGTATTGTCGGCAAGACTCATTATTGGCTCTGAAGCTAAAAAATTACAATCATACTTGATAGATTGTAAAAATAGATTTATTGCGTTATCAACTTGTACTATCTCTTTTTTTGAAGAATTAACAAACTCCTTCTTTATTATGTGCGATGTAAATTTATTATTAACGAAAAGCGTTATTACTATTAAAGCAAATACTGTAATTGGTAAAAAGGCTATAATCAATTTGTTTTTTATAGAATAAGTTTTTTTATTTTTCATACTGCCTCGAATTTTAACATTTCCTCACTATACCATAATCACATTACAATATCAATAAATTAACTTTAAATAAAAAAAACATTGCTAAATTCATTAATATATGTTCCTGACAGCAAGGTTGTTAGAAAATACAAAGTATTATATTGTATCGATTAATAATTATAATTTGACCTTCAACATAAATGCGTTATATTTGGTTAATGTTTAAATTCACTTTGGAAAATAAATCCGGTAAAGCAAGAGCAGCAACGTTTAAAACTCCAAGAGGAGACATCAAAACTCCGGTTTTTATGCCCGTTGGAACTCATGCCACGTTGAAAGCAATGACAACAGACCAAGTAGACCAAGAAAACGCGCAAATAATTTTATCCAATACTTATCACCTGTTTCTAAAACCCGGTTCTAAACTCGTTCAAAAAGCCGGTGGGCTGCATAAATTCATGAACTGGAACAAACCCATACTAACTGACAGCGGCGGGTTTCAGGTTTTTTCATTGCCAAAAAGGACAATCGTCGAACAAGGGATTTCATTTAAAGACAAAAACGGAAAAGAGTTTTTACTAACTCCGGAAATAGTAATAGAAACCCAGCATGAACTCGGTTCTGATATAATTATGCCGCTGGATGAATGCATGCCCTATCCGGTTAAAAAGGATTATGCTAAAAACGCAGTTGATAGAACAATCCGCTGGGAAAAGCGCTGCCTTGACGCACACAAAGGAAATAAAAACGCGGCTCTATTTGCAATCGTACAGGGAAGCACTTTCCCCGACCTAAGAGAGTATTGTTCCAAAGCACTCGTTGATATGGATTTCTCCGGGTATGCAATCGGCGGTGTATCCGTTGGTGAGGGCCATGATTTACTTAAAAAAACCGTTGACATGACAGAAAAACACTTGCCTGAAAACAAACCGCGTTACCTTATGGGCGTTGGGCTGCCCGAAGACATTTTAGAAAGCATTGGCCGGGGCATGGATATGTTTGACTGTATAATTCCAACGCGTTACGCCAGAGGAGGCACGCTATTTACTAACCGAGGCAAAATTAGAATTAAACATAAAAATTACCGCAGAGATTTCTACCCTATCGAGCCCAACTGTGAATGTTATACGTGTAAAAATTTCACGCGAGCTTATCTGCATCATTTATTCACATCGAACGAGATAACGTCACAAACTCTAGCCAGTATACACAACGTATCATGGTATCTTCAAATGATGGAAAAAGCACGCAACGCAATATTAGAAAACCGATTTTCTAAGTTTAAAAAGGATTTCTTAACTGAGTATGGTTTTTATAAATAATAAAATAGAAAACTTACAGTTCATGTATTTCTTTAACGCTTAAACCCGTTGTCTCGCTTATAAGAGTAACGTCTAATCCTCGGGCTTTCATTTGTTTCGCAATTTCGATTTTTCCTTCGAGCTTTCCTTCGAGCTTTCCTTTTTCAAGCCCTTCCATTTTTGCCT
>CALGPD010000270.1 GCA_937960625.1 uncultured Spirochaetia bacterium
ATATATGCAGGGGGAATACGGTGTCCATGCGATTCATTTTGTTGATTCTTTTTTTAACATGAATAAAGAAAAAGCCAAAGATTTTCAAACGGGATTTAATAATGAAAAGCTAAATTTAAAATGGAGTATGGAAACCAGAGTTGATACACTAACCTGTGAAATAATAGACAGGTTATATGAAACGGGTTTAAGGGCCATAAAAATCGGGATTGAAAGCCAGGACAACGAATTACTTAAAAAATATAACCGTATACCGCCTGATATTAATCACGCAATAAACATAGTTAAACATTGTAACCAAAAAGGCATTAGAACCAATATATGTTATATAATTGGTTTTCCCGGGCAAACCAAAAATGATATCGTAAAAACTCTTGAGCTTGCCAAAAAACTAAACTCAACGTTTGCCAATTTCTTTATTTTTACTCCGATTCCGGGAACTGATTTTATAAAAAACAATAATATTGAAATAATAGACAATAATTTAAACCATAGAGATAATTTTCACCTTGTATTTAAACATAAAAATTTTAATAATAAAAAATTACGTAAAATCCAATCAAGGTTCATCAGAAAATATTATTTCCGGATTTCATGGGTACTCAAATACCTAAAATTGAAAAAAAAATAAAAAAAAATAAAAAAGACGTTGGATTTTCTTTCTAAGGTGTTACAGAGTTAAAAGTAGATAACTATGGAAAGAAAAAACGGGTTAAAACATAATTTAACTTATACATTAGTTTTGCTATTATTTTCAATTTTTTTCTTATCTTCTAAGGTTTTTGCAAAGTTTGCAAAACAAGATTTTGCTGCCCCTAGAGCTTATAAATTCGAAAAATATTATGACAACGAAAAACGTGATTTCCAAAATTATTCCAGACGTGGTAGAGGGCCTCAAAAATACGCTTTAATTATAGGCCAGAACAATTATAGCACACAGCCTCTTAAAACATGCGTAAATGACGCAAAAGCTATGGCAAAAGTTTTTGCCAAGAATTTATATATACCTAAAAAAAATATTAGATTGCTTTTAGATAAAGAAGTGGATAAAAACACAATATTAAAAGCTCTTGATTCGCTATCAAAAACCACAAGGCCGGGAGACAAAGTTTTCTTCTATTATTCAGGACACAGCATTAGAACTTATGATAATATTTCAGGTGAGAAAAGCACAAGCCTTCTTTTTGTAACAGGTGAAAAATTAAGTGCAAGAAGATTTACCAAATCCATAAACAAAATTAATGCGACCAAAATATTATTTTTCGATAGCTGTTATGCCGGAGGAATGATAACAAAACAATATAACAAAGCAAACTATAAAACCGGAAGTTCCTTTTCAAAAGCATATGTTATTGCGTCAAGTAGATACAATCAGGTATCCATGACAATTCCACTTTATAAACACAGTAGATTTACATATTTTCTTAGAGAAGCCATATTAAATAACAGAGCGGATAAAAACAATGACGGTAAGTTAAGTTTAAAAGAAGTGTTTTCATGGACAAAAAAATATACTTTGCTTTTTGGTGAAAAGTACGGCGCTCTGCATAACCCAATAATATTTGGAAACAACCCTTCAACAATAATATTAAATGAAAAACAAAATAAAACAGAACCGAATGCAATATAATAGTCTTTTTGAATAAATTCTATTTTTTGTGTATTTTTTAACAAAGAACGGTGTTTAATATATATGATAGAACTATTTTTCTCTAAAATCACCCCCCTCCCGGTTATTAATTTAACCGGAATTTAGACAATTGTTGACCGCTTGGCCTCTTCTTTAACCGGAAGAGGCCTTTTTTTTATATTTAAACGGGAATATTTTAAATGAAAACCATAATAATAATTTTTGAACTTTTTAATATAATATTTATAAAGAAATTTTATAAAGTTATTGACTTTTTATGTAAAAGTTTTTTATTCTAGTATTGCCATGAGTGTAAGTAAAAAAGTAACAGTTTTAAATAAAGACGGAATCCATGCAAGACCTTCAGCGCTTATTGTTGAATCTGCAAGAGGATTTGAATGCACTATAAATTTTTATAAAAACGGGCAATGCGGAAATGCAGCAAACATGCTGGATTTAATGGTACTTGCGATGGCTTATGGTGAGGAAGTTGAAATAGTATGCGACGGAGAAAATGAAAATCAGGCTCTTGAAAAAATGTGTGAATTGTTTTCTACTGAATTTAATTTCAAAAGAGAATAATATAATTTATAAAACTATGGACTTTTTTTAAAAAATTTATATACTTAAAGAAATTTAGATAATACTAAAAGTAAAATTTTTAAACATATAAAGGAGTGCAATTTAATGAACAATAAAGATATGGAGAATTTCAAAGAACTCCTTATTGAGGAACGCACAAGGATATTGGAAGATTTATTAGAAGATAATGAAGAGTTTTCCGGATTAGATGAAACTGCTATGGGAGATTTGGTTGACCAGGCATTTAAATTACAGGAAAAAGAATTGTTAATAAATTTATCCCAAAACGAGCAGAAAACATTACAAAATATTCAGGAAGCTTTAAAAAGAATAGATAGCGGTGAATATGGGAAGTGTCAATCATGCGGACAGGAAATGGACCCCGGAAGATTGGAAGCATTACCATATGCCACTGAATGCGTTGACTGCAAAAAAAAGAATACTAAAAAACAAAAAATAATGTAGTTTAAGTATTTGTAAACATACTGCCTATTAATATCCTTATTCAGTTTATATATTTTTTTTACGGTGTAAATATAAAATGAGAGAATCTGCATTAACTATTCTGGATATCATTAAAGATCTGAAAAATCATTTAGCAGGACAGGATATTTACACTGTTGTTCCTGCTGAAGACCACTGTTTGGCACAGGAAAACAATAATTCAGAAGATATTACTCACATTATTGATAAAAAAACGTTACTGGATGAATTAAGAAAAGAACTGGAAGATTGTTATTCATGCGGATTGTCAAGGCATAGGATTAAACCCGTTATTGACAGCGGAAATCCTAATTCGGATATAATGTTAATCGGGGATTTTCCCGGAAAAAAAGATATGAACCTTGGCAAAGCTTTTTCATCAGAAGCCGGCCTGTTGCTTGATAAAATGCTCAAAGCAATCAGCCTTGATAGGGAACACGTTTACATCACAAATATACTTAAATGCCATATTCCTAATGATAGAGTTCCAAGGCCCGAAGAAGCTAAAACATGCCTGCCGGTTTTAGAAAAGCAAATTGAAATTATCAACCCGAAATTAATTTTAGCTTTGGGAAACGTAACGGGAAAACTCCTTCTAAATACAGATGAAAGCTTTGAAAAAATGCGTAAGAAAAATTTTACTCATGAACATTATTCAATAAATATAAAAGAAAAAAATATTCCCGTTTTTATTACATACCATCCGGCTGAATTGATATTAAACAGCGCTTTAAAAAAACCCAGCTGGGAAGATATGAAAGTGTTTTTAACAACGTATAAAAAAATGGGGCTTTATGTACATTAGCGTTATTTTCGACCTTCCCATTGAAAAAGAATTCACATACAAAGTAAATGACCGGCACGCAAAAATACTAAAGCAATACGCCCGTATTATTGCTCCGTTTAAAAACGCAAAAAAAAAAGGCGTTGCTTATAAACTAAATGTTGCCAAACCCGACTTTGATACCAAAGAAATAATAGACGTTATTGATGAAACACCTTTGATTAACAACAACGCGTTAGATCTTGCAAATTGGATGAAACAGCACTATGTGTGTACACTTGGACAGGCTGTTTTCACAATGCTGCCCGGGGAAACAAAAGAAAAAATAGATGAAATTAAACAATACCAGAGAAAACAACTACTAATATTAAATGACGAACAGCGGCAGGCTTTTGATAAAGTTAAGCTTAGCATTGATGAAAACAGGCATGAAGCATTTTTACTTTACGGTGTCACGGGCTCGGGTAAAACCGAAGTTTACCGGCACATTGCTGATTATTTAAAACAAAAAGAAAAAATCACAACCATACTAGTTCCTGAAATATCCTTAACCCCGCAGACTATCAGAAGGTTTGCGGAAATATTCGGTGAACGCGTTGCTGTGATTCATTCACGGTTAAACCCAAAAGAAAAACTATATCATTGGAAACGAATACAGCGCAAAGAAGTTGACGTTGTTTTGGGCGCAAGGAGCGCTGTATTTGCCCCAATATCCAATCCGGGATGCATAATCATAGACGAAGAACACGAAACGAGTTACAAATCAGGAGATACACCGAGATACAGCGCAAAACAGGTTGCTTTTTTTCTTGCGCATAAAAATAAAATCCCGCTTGTGCTGGGAAGCGCGACACCGCAAATAGAATCCTATTATCACGCTTTAAACGGCAGAATAACCCTGCTGCCTTTAAAAAAGCGGTTCGCGAAAGAACAAAACAAAGACATTGAGATTTTAGATATTTCAAAAACCAAAGGCATGTTTCACCAAAATTTGATTTCAAGCGTTATATCAAGGCTGGCAAACAACGAGCAGACCATTCTGCTTTTAAACCGCAGGGGATTTACGCCGTATATTCTTTGTAAACAATGCGGACAGACCGTGCAGTGTGATAACTGCAGCGTTGCCATGACATATCATAAAAGCAAAAACGCTCTTCTTTGCCATTCATGCGGAGCGGCGAAAAGCCGGGTAAATGTATGCCCGGAATGCGGAAGCTATGAAATGGAGCAAATCGGCAGCGGCACGGAAAAGATAGAAGAAATCCTTGAAATGACTTTTACCGGAGCAAAAATTGGCAGAATGGATTTTGATACAACCAGAGGCAAAAAAGGGCACACAAAAATCCTAGACGCGCTCGCGAACAAAGAGATTGATATATTAGTTGGAACGCAAATGATTGCAAAAGGCCTTCATTTTCCCAACGTAACTCTTGTTGGTGTAATTGATTCCGATATAGCATTGAACCTTCCGGATTTCCGCGCCGGGGAGAGAATATTCTCGTTGCTTATGCAGGTTTCAGGCCGTGCGGGCAGAGGCGAAATTAAAGGCAAGGTCATCATTCAAACGAGAAGCCCGGAACACTTTGTAATAAAACTCGCGGCACAGGAAAATTATGACGAATTCTATGAAAAGGAAATTGAAATTAGAAAACAAACCCTGTGGCCTCCGTTCAGCCGTGTGTTAAGAATGGTTTTGCGCGGAACCCAAGAAACTTATGTTGAAGAGCAGATAATAAAAGCGGTGCATGAAATAGGCACAGTTACCGGAGTTGAATTATTAGGCCCTTCCCCCTGCCCTTTGTCCAAGGTTAATAAATATTTCCG
>CALGPD010000271.1 GCA_937960625.1 uncultured Spirochaetia bacterium
ATATTAGAGTATCCAATTGAATAAATAGGAATATTATATTTTCGGGCAATGCCGGTTGCAGCATTAATATCTATAGTTGACCCTTCTTCTTTCCCGTCAGAAAAAATAACAATAGCCTTTTTTTTATTTGATGATTTACGTTGTAAATATTTAACACCTCGATAGATTGCATTATACAAACGGGATAATTTTCCTGCCCGGCCAATTCTAAATATTGCTCTCATGAGTTGTTTTTTATCCCGGGTTAAATTTTGTAAACGCATTGGAAAATCATTAAAACTAAAAAGAGAAACCTCATCACCCCGGTTCATACCTGAAAGAATTACACCGACTTTCTTTTCTATTTTTAAAAGTGTTTTTTCATTTATTGAGCCTGAAGCGTCTACAAGCAGCAGCAAGGAAATTGAAGTTTGTTTATTTAAGCCGGTTAAGGAAAAATCAACCGGATTCCCGTTTAATTCAGCGCTTATATCATGCTTTGAAATTTTTCTTACAATAATATTTTTACCGGATAAAACAGAAAAAATAACGTAAACGGATTTATTTCCCGGTTTATAATAAGCTTTTGTAATTTTTAATTTTACTGCGGGATTTGTAATTGAAAATAATAATACCGGAAAAGCCAGCATTATTATTATAAATAAAATTTTCTTCATGAATAAATACCTTTAGAACTATATCAAAACAAATTAATAATTAATTTATATTTCTAATTTCGGAATTTAAGAAAAAAGAATGACTAAAAAAACGCTTCTTAAGGAAAGTAAGAAAATTTTAATTAAAGATATTTGCATTAAATATCAATCAAACACATAATGGACGTGTTGGTCTGCTAAACCGTAAAAACCGTATTTCTTGATTTTATCCTCAAATTTTTCCCAATTATCTCCATAATGCGTTAAAATTATTTTCTTCTTAACTTTTTTAGGCAGGTCTTTAAGTTCTTCTAAAGAAGCATGCACACCGCCTGTAAAAAATTGGCAGTCGTGGAAGATATATTCAAAATCAAACATTTCATCATAATTCATAACTAGGTCGTAATCATAACGGGTATCACTTGTAAAAAATATTCTATCATCAATTATTACACCACAGCTCCAAAATGAACTTTGCCAATCTGAAGATGAATCAGGAATGTGTTTTGTCCTCATCATTTTTAATTTAATGTCCCCGATATTTGCTTCAAATGTCTCTCTAGGATAACCCTGCAGCCATTGAGGCCGGATTGCTTCCCAAAAATCTGCAAACCCTAACAGTTCACCCGCATCTTCTTCATTAAACCCTGCTCCGCCTCTAAGTGACATATCCCAGAGTATATGCTGGTACGTTTCATTTATTACAATATTGGGTTTTTTTCTTGTAAAATACCTGCCCATTAAAATAACTTCTTCTAAACCACCTATATGGTCTGCATGAGAATGTGTTATTAAAAAATTCTTTACATCTACTATTGAAACACCCAATTCAAAAAGTGACTGGGAGCATTTGGTTCCGCAATCTATTAATACGTGATCATTGCCCTTAACAACGAGTAAATTAGTTTGATATTGGCGTTTTGTAAACGCGCTGCCAACACCGAGAAAGAACAATTCCAGTTCTCCGTCATTAGTTAATGCTAATTTTTTATCTTCTAATTTTATTATTTTCAATTTCTTCCTCCTACATAATACAAAATATTAATTCTTATGAATGTTTCTCTGCACTAATCTTCTTTTCAAGCGCAATATTGAATTTATCAGGGTTTATAATAAACCTTTCATGAGTCCCTTTTGAAATAACTTCATGTTGATCACTAACCTCAACATTAAAAGTTAATTTACGACCTTCTACTTTTTCTAACACTACTTTAATTGAAACCTTAAACCCTACGGGAGTTGCGGCGATGTGACTTAGATTAAACCCTGTACCTACACTTTGTTCGGAAGGCCAATTTATGTGTTTATTAATTAATTGTATGCAAGCCCATTCAACCAAACCTATCATATATGCGGATGCTAAAACCTTTGGCATTTGTTTAAGTTCTTCGGCTTGTTTAAATAAATTAGGAACAGTTTCATCATCTTTTACAATATATTCAAAAACATATTCTAATCCTGATTTAAGTTCCGTTTCCATTATATACCCTGTTATAGACCGTTTTTAAAATATACACGGTGACTTTATAAAAGTAAAGGTGTATTTAACACATACTCTTATTATAATATACATACTGATAAATTTTTACAAAAAACAAATAAAATTTGAATAAAAAACTTTATGAAATGTAATTGTGGAAAAAATGAACTAAGTTACATTAATTAACATCAATTGGTAATTTAAACCAAAACTCGCTGCCGGCTTTTTTCCGTTTTTTTGCGCCTATTTTTCCACCGTGAAGAATAATAATATTTTTACAGATTGCTAATCCAAGCCCGGTACCTTTTTCACCTTCAGTACCGAAACTCATGACTTTTTTGTACATATCAAAAATATGCTCTATGTTTTCAACTTTTATTCCAATACCCGTATCTAAAACACTTACTTTTATAAACCCGTTTTCTTGTTTACATAAGACTTTGACTTCACCTTTTTTCTGAGTAAATTTTATTGCGTTTGAAATGAAATTGTTCATGACCTGTACTATTTTAGGAAAATCCATATTCAAACTTATCCCACTGCATTTACCTTTTTCAAATATAAAATTAATACCTTTTTCTTGAGCCAGGATACCTAAAAGTTCTATACTCGTTTCAACAACATCTGATATTTTATGCTCAGATAACTCAAGTTCCATTTCGCCTGATTCAAGTTTAATAATATCTAAAATATCATTAATATAAGACAACTGTAATTTTGCATTCCTATGAATTATTTCAACAAACTTTTTTTGTTTATTAGGCACACTATTATCATTAAGTAATATTTTTGAAAATCCTAGTATCGCAGTAAAAGGAGATCGTAAATCGTGAGAAGCTACTGCTAAAAAGTCATTTTTCATATTATTGAATTTTTCAAGTTCATCAAATGCTTTTTCCAAAGCTCTTCTGGAACGGATTATTTCTTCGTTTGACTGTTTAAACCTGTCCTCTGCTTTTTGCCTTTGTGAAATTTCTTTTTCAAGTTCCTTGTTTGATTTCTCAAGATCATCAACTTTTAATTGAGCTTTTTTCATAGAACGTATTTTATCACCAATACCAATAGTTAATACAACATTAGCAATAATAGCGCCGATTTTTTTTACGTTGTATGTAACAAAGTTCTGAGCTATTTGACCGTCAACCGCAAGCATGAAAATAAAAATTCCAAATGAAAATATTGAAAAAGCAAATATATAATAAACCGCCTGCCTTTTCTGTGAAGCAACAGCTTTTATACAAATTATGTATATCAGTACCGTTCTAAAGAGAATGTCGAATATATGCAGCAGCATGCCCAATCTTAAAGTAAAAAAGGGTACTAGACTTAAAACAATCAATGCTATTCTAAAAATAAAATCACCCGTAAGCATTTTATCATAAAATGGTACTGTTTTTTTTGTATCTAAAAATTGTTTAGCAAAAGCTATTATTGCCAAAGTTGACAAAGAGCCCAAAAAAAATGATAAACACTCCTTAAAAAAATGCCCGATATCAGGAAACAACACGTTGGAATAGCCGGTTAGAAAAACTTCAGTACAGAGAAAAGTAACGACCCAAACACCGAGCAAAAGGTATGCTTTATCTCCAACGTTAAAGTATAAAATCAGGTTAACAATCATTATAATAAACAGCATTCCAAAATATGCGCTGTTAAACCCGTTGTTAATTAAACTTTGCTTAAAAAAATTTATAGGGGAATATATTTTTATTGAAGTAATAATCCGGGGCACACTTTTTAATGAAAGGTAAAAAGTTTGCTCTTTATTATATGGCAAAGAAACTAAAAAAACCGGTGTACAATAATTTAACTTATGCTTAGAAAAACTGCCTGATTTTAATACTTTGAAAACATTGTCTTCAGCTTTTACATAAAGATTTGCTTCTCTAATAAATAAAACGCGTAGGTTAATAATGATTTTATATAAGTTCTTAATGTTATTCTTTATTTTAAATTTCAACCAAAAACGGGATTTTGTATATTTTTGTTTGAAAATCTTTTCTTTGTACGGTTTGAATAATCCGTTATAATTTGATTTTGAAACATCGGATATTTTAAGGCTAAACGACTTATCTTTAAAATATTTCACTTTATTAGTGATATTTATTCCGGTATCAATTTTATCTATTTCAATAGTATTACTATATAGATTTAAACTTGATAAAGAAAAAACAAGAAAGGTAAAAAAATAATATATAAATCTCAAAACTAATTAATACACCTTAAAAACGCTCAATAGTAAATTAAACAATTTTAAATTATTATTGTTTTTTAATTACCGACAAAAACGAGTAAAAAAATTAAAACCACAATAAAATAATAATAAAGATTTGCCAATTTTCAAATAGGAAAAACAGGTAAATTCTTTACCTAAATAAATAAAAAACCTGCAAACTCTTTGTAAGCAGGTTTTATTCACGGGAACAGGGGCTCGAACCCCAACTGAGTGGACCAAAACCACTTGTGCTACCATTACACCATTCCCGTATTTAAAATCACATACAGTGATTTAATGTCTATATATGTTATAATAATATCGTCTTATCGTCAACTTTATTGAGAAAATTTTTAACTACTTTACTTAAAAGTAGTTCTGTTTCTTTTTTGCATAATCATAAAAATAAACTCATTTTTCTTTGGCAGAAATACTGTTTTAAAAATTTTTCTTATTTCACAACAATGTTAACGAGTTTTTTAGGCACAACGATTACTTTAACTATTGTTTTACCTTCTGTCCATTTACTCACTTTTTCATCAGAAAGAGCTAGTTTTTCAGCATCTTCTTTGCTTATATCAACGGGTACGCTTACCTTACCCCGCATTTTGCCGTTAACCTGAAAAACGAGTTCTACGGTATCATCAACTGTAAAATCAGGATTAAAATCAGGCCATTCGCATTGGGTTATCAAGTTTTCGTTTCCAAGCATAAAGTTCATTTCTTCAGCCAAATGAGGAGCAACAGGGCTTATTATTAATGAAAGCTTAACAAAACATTCCCTAAGAACGCGTTTATCAAGGTCTGTTTCAGGTTTAAAAGACGTTATAGCATTAACGAGTTCCATAATCCGCGCAATTCCCGTATTAAAATTATAACGGTTTATAAAATCTTCAGTTACTTGCTTAACGGTTTTATGTAATACTGTTCTAAGTTCGCGTGCCGTACCTTGTATATCTTCTTTATCAAGCG
>CALGPD010000272.1 GCA_937960625.1 uncultured Spirochaetia bacterium
ACCATTGCCCTATTAAATAAAAATAAAGACGTTTTAATTAACTATAAATATTTAATCAAACAAGGTTTATTGTCTGAAGAAGTTATCGAAGAACTTATTAATATTGAATTGGAAATTAATTCTCCAGACGGTGGAGTCGCGGCATACATATTTCACACGAATGAACATGTATATGCGGAAAAAATTCAACCTGAAATGATTGTAACGCCAATAACTAAAAGGATTTATGAATTAACTAAAATTAAATCTAATTTGTTAATACCCTTAGAGGTTTCCGGACAGACTATAGGATTAATAGGATTTCCTTCATATACTGACTTTCTTAAGCTCACTGAGGAAGATATTCAAGAGATTAAAAACATGGTTAAATATGTTTCGATAGCTGTTTCCAGCAGTTTTTTTTCTCATGAGTTAAAGGAGAAAAATATAGTACTGGAACATCAAGCTGAAATAATTAGAAGGGATCTAGCTCTTGCAAGAAAAATTCAGACAAACTTACTTCCAAAAAATAATCCTGAAATTGATAATTTTACCTTATCAACTTATTATCAGCCTATGTATGATATTGGCGGCGACTATTATGATTTTTTTGTATCGCGTTATAATGCAAAGCAGTTTGGAGTTATTCTTACTGATGCATCCGGTCATGGTGTTGCAGCGGCTTTTATAACGAGTATAGTAAAAATGGCTTTTGAATCAAAAGAAGTCCGTCAAATTGCAAATCAACCCGATCTTGTATTAAAATATATTAATAATAAAATTCTTGATAAAACGGCGGGAAACTTTGTTACTGTTTTATATTGTTATTTTGATCAAGAGAACAAGAAAGTAAAACTAGCATGCGGCGGACATCATCCTTTAATTTTAATAAGAAACAAAGAGCTTATACAAATTCGCCCGAAGGGTCAAATAATGGGTGTCTTTCAAAAAGTTGATTATGAAGTTCAAGAAATCCAACTTCAACCTAAAGACAGGTTTTTTCTATATACTGACGGCCTAACTGAAGCGTTCAATAAAAATTTCGAGGATTTTGAAGAAAAAGCTTTTTCAGTTCTTAAAAACTACACAGATTTAAGCACAAAATTATTACTTGATAAAATGCTAAAATCTTTGAATGATCACGTTGGAAATGTAGAAACTTATGAAGATGATATTGCTATAATAATAATTGATTATAAAAAATAACAGCCGTTCAAATTTTGGATGAGAGACTATTATAATGGTTTGAAAAATTTATATAAACATACATCTCTTTATCAAGTTTTTTTCAATAATAAAAAGGGGCTGTCCCGCAATTCCGGTACAGCCCCTGAATATGTGTATTTATATTTAAACAACGGTTTTAGCAACTAAATCGCCAATTTCCGTTGTTGAATAACCCATTTTACCCGCGCTCATGGAAGCCATTTTCTGCATAACTTCAACCATGGCTTTTTCAACTTTATTTGCTGCATCAGATTCTCCAAGAAAATCAAGCATCATTGCTCCCGCACCAATTGCGGCCAAGGGATTAATAACGTTTTTTCCTGTATATTTAGGAGCAGAACCTCCAATAGGTTCAAACATGGAAACTGAATCAGGGTTGATATTTCCCCCGGCAGCTATTCCCATGCCTCCCTGAATCATAGCTCCAAGATCGGTAATAATATCACCGAACATGTTGTCCGTCACAATAACATCAAACCACTCGGGATTTTTAACAAACCACATACACGCTGCATCTATATGAACGTAATCTCTTTTAATATCCGGATAATCTTTTTTTCCTATTTCATGAAAAGCTCTTTCCCATAAATCAAACGCATAAGTTAATACATTTGTTTTACCGCAAAGAGTGAGTGTTTTTTCTTTATTCCGTTTTTTAGTATATTCGAACGCGTACCTTAAGCAGCGCTCAACACCTTTTCTGGTATTTACCGAAGACTGTATAGCCACTTCATCAGGAGTGTCTTTTTTCATAACTCCTCCCGTCCCTGTATAAATACCTTCAGTATTTTCTCTAACTACAACGAAATCTATATGTTCCGGGCCTTTATTTTTCAACGGGCAATCCACATTTGGGTATAATTTTATAGGCCTCAAATTGATATATAAATCAAGCGCAAATCTTAAATGTAATAAAATACCTTTTTCCAAAATTCCGGGTTTAACATCCGGATGGCCGATTGCGCCTAAATATATAGCATCAAATTTTTTTAAATCTTCAACTGCTGTTTCAGGAAGAACTTCTCCTGTTTTTAAATAGTTTTCTCCACCAAAATTAAAATGTGTAAACTCAAGTTTAATATTATTTGCTTTAGAAACAGCATCCAGAACTTTCATGCCTTCAGCAATAACTTCAGGCCCTGTACCGTCTCCACCAATAACTGCGATTTTATGCATAATTCTTCTCCCGACAAAAAGTAAAAAAATGTTAGTTAAATAAATCATGTGAGTCAAATTTATTCGCCGCTTTAATATATTTTTCTTGGTTGTTGTTTTGGTTTTATTAATTTTGGAAATGCAAATTATAATTATTTAACTATTCACCTAACCTACTTTTGTATTTATTAATTAAATTTTTAAGTTTCCGGGCGAACTTAGTTTCATGCATTTTTAATGCTTCTTGATAATATTTTTTTAAAGTAAAAAAGTATCTATAATTATTAATTTTATTCATATTTAGTGCTTTTTTCATAGTATTGATATTAACTGCAAATAATGTACCAATAAAATTTAATTTTATTAAAAAAATATACAATTAATGATTGACAAAAATAAATATATTAATATAATTACACACAAGCATGGACACTTTGAATTATGTAATATCTAATTATTTATTGACATTTAAAATTTATTTACTGTTACTGTGTTCTAATACCAAACAGGGAATAATCATAAAGTTTTTATACATAAAAAAATAATGGGTAAATTTTACTGCATTTATGTAGTAGATTTCAAATAATAAAATTATAGTAAATATTTTAAATATATTACTATTTTTTTATGCATAAACTTGTTATTTTTTAAATAATTATTATTTTTTGTTTGTTAGAAATCAAGGAAGTTTACAAGAGTTTTTTGTAATTTTTATAAAATTGTGAACATTGAAGAAAAAAAATAGAAATTAATATTATTTTAAGAAAAAAAAAACGTATAATTATTGCATAATTGTAACATCTTTTGTAAATTATCTTTGACTGAAACATAGCAAAATGAGCAAATTTATTTAAATTAGTTTAACTAGCAGGATTGTAAAATGAGTAAAGAAAAAATAAAAAAATTCTGGGAAAATGATGAGTTCTTCATCAAACACATTAAGTATTTGACAAACATTATTGTTCAAGTCAGAAACGATGCTGATCTTACACAAAGCACTTTAGCTGAAATAACGGGATTAAAGCAGCAGCAAATTTCAAAGTTTGAAAACGGTTTATCAAACTGGAGTCTTAAAACTTTCTTTAAAGTATTAAAAGCTCTTAACCTAACTTTGAAACTAGAAAGAATAAGCGATGGGCAGGAAAACCCCGCTTTAAATGAAACGGGGTTCTACTCTATTGATTAAAGATTAATTTTTGTCTTTATCAACGAGTTTATCCTTTTTAATCCAAGGCATCATTTCACGTAATTTAGCTCCAACTTCCTCTATAGGATGTTCGGCGCTAATTCTACGTTTTGCCTTAAGTACAGGTTGATTAGCTTGATTCTCAAGAATAAACTCTCGCGCGAATTCTCCATTTTGGATTTCGCATAATATTTTATGCATTTCTTCTTTGGTTTCTTCGGTTATAATGCGAGGGCCTCTTGAAAAATCACCGTATTCAGCAGTGTCTGATATGGAATAGCGCATATTGGCAATTCCGCCTTCATAAAGAAGGTCCACTATTAGTTTTGTCTCATGCAGGCATTCAAAGTAAGCCATTTCCGGTGCGTAACCTGCTTCAACAAGTGTTTCAAAACCGGCTTGAATTAATGCAGTTAAGCCACCGCATAAAACAACCTGTTCACCGAATAAATCCGTTTCTGTTTCTTCTTTAAATGTTGTTTCAATTACTCCGGCTCTTGCGCCGCCAATTCCTTTAGCATAAGCTAAAGCAATTTCTTTTGCGTTACCCGTAGCATCTTGATTTACAGCGATTAAACAAGGAACTCCGCCGCCGTTTACATACTCTCTTCTAACAGTATGTCCAGGGCCTTTTGGCGCGCACATACAAACATTTACGTTTTTTGGCGGTTCAATTTGATTGTAGTGTATATTAAAACCATGCGCAAAGAAGATTGATGCACCTTCTTTAAGATTATCCTTAACATCGTTTAAATATACTGCCCGCTGATACTGGTCAGGAACCAACATCATTATTAAGTCAGCATCTTTAGTCGCCTCTTTAGCGCTTAAAGTATTAAAACCGGCTTTTTTTGCTTTGTCAAAATTATCGGAATTTTCAAGTTCGCCTATTGTTACTTCAATTCCGCTATCCTTTAAATTTTGAGCATGAGCATGGCCCTGTGATCCGTAGCCAATTATAACGACTTTTTTACCTTTTAAAAGCCCTAAATCAGCATCCTTATCATAATAAATATTTAAAGCCATATTGTTCTCCTATATGTATTGTGAATTATTGATTAATATATTAATCACCACACAAAAATCAAATTTTTTTTTATTTAATAGTCATTAGTTTCACAAAACATGAACAAATTTATTTATATCATAAAATATTACATATTTATCAAAATATTTTAGATGAATATATATACTCCAACAATGGCAAAATTTTTTATTTTCCTTAATCTTCACCCAAAACATGATAATTTTTCTAATTTCTATAACTTTTTTTAAATTAACCAAATTATGCTAAGGTAAAATTTAATCTCCCCGATATAGTTTATAGTAAATTTTACTCTAAAATTTGATGCACACGGAAGTGCTTAATAATCAAGGAAGTAGTAAATTATTTCGGAGAATGTAAAATGATTATTAATCACAACCTTAGTGCAATCTATGCCAACAGAATATTAAAATTCAATACATGGGAACTCGATGACTCTATGGAAAAACTGTCATCCGGTATGCGTATTAACAGAGCCGGTGATGATGCTTCGGGTTTAGCTGTATCTGAAAAGATGAGAGCGCAAATACGCGGGCTTAGACAGGCAGAGCGTAATGTAGAAGACGGAATTTCTTTAATTCAAACTGCTGAAGGTTATCTTGATGAAATTAACCAGTTACTGCAAAGGCTAAGAGAATTAAGTATACAATCTGCAAACGGTATATATTCAACCGAAGATAGAATGCAAATTCAGGTTGAGGTTTCAGCATTAATTGATGAAATTGACAGGGTTGCAAGCCATGCTCAATTCAACGGTTTTAATATATTAACCGGACGTTTTGCAAGGGGAACCGAAACACAGCTTCCTGTTTCTTCAATGTGGTTTCACCTTGGCGCTAATATGGACCAAAGAGAACGAATATATATAGGAACTATGAACTCTCAAGGGCTTAAACTTAAAAATCCCGTTGGGCCGCCGCACGCTGCAACGTTTATATCCATATCGACTCAGGATAAAGCCAATAAAGCAATTGGTAGAATTGACAGGGCGTTAACAATTGTAAATAAACAAAGAGCCGACCTTGGAGCTTATCAAAACAGGCTTGAATACGCTGCTAAAGGCTTATTAATCGGATATGAAAACTTACAGTCTGCTGAATCACGTATCAGGGATACTGATATGGCTGAGACAATGGTTGAATACACTAAGAATAATATTCTTATTCAGGCAGGTACTTCCATGCTGTCTCAAGCTAACCAGAAATCCCAGGTGGTATTGCAGTTATTAAGGCAGTAATTTGAATATATTCTCATTTTATATCCACTTATTGAAACCTTAAAAGTTCACTAAAACATAATTCAATTAGCTTATCTCTTCAAAACGAATTTATACCTATTTTTTATAAATTTACTTTTTATTTACATCTTAATATAAACTTAATGATATGGGTTTGACCCTATATTTGTTTGCTTATATTTTTAATACACCGGAAAACGTGATTTTATCACTGCACCGGATATTTTAATTAATAATTTTTAGGAGACTAAACATGGCAGAAACTAAAAAAGCGCCGGAAACTCAGAAAACAACTTCTACGGCATCAAAAACCACAACCGGTTCAAAAACAAATACCGGCTGGAAAGATCTTGTTGAAAAAACCAGAACAAATTACTTAAAAGTAGTTGATTCTCTAACAAAAATTCAACAGGAAACAGAGAAAGTTATTAACTCTGTTATTAAAAAAGGCGCTGACATTAGGGAAGAAAGCACTAAGCTTATTAAGGAATGGATGGAAAAAGCAAACAAATCCAGAGAAGAATTTCAAAAATCAATTGAAGAGAATTTAAAAAAATCTCTTAACTTAATTCCAAACATTAAGTCTATTGATTTTCCTTTTAAAAAAGAATTCGAAGAGCTTTCTCAAAACGTTCAGGAGCAAATAAAAAAGGCTTTTGCAATGTTTAAAATTAAGTAGTCTTATTTTCTTTTAACAAGCTGCCTCAAAATCATGTGGCAGCTTTTTTATTTTTCATTGAAATTGCATATCTAGCTGTGTATAATGCTTGTTAAAGAAAATAAATTGAAGAATTTATATGAAAAAATTGGCTGTTTTAGCTTTTACTTTTCTTTTATCCATTTCTATGTTTAATTACTTTACGGGTAATGATGATGATGGTTATGTACGGAAGAGAAAACATCACCGGAGACACCATAGACGGCACCATGATGAAAGGCCGGAATAATTCCGGTTGTCCCATAGATATTATAAAACTTCTATTAAGGTATAAAAACAGAATATATAGCCTATGTTAAAATTCTATGTATAATAATTGTTTTAGGAGTTATTGCATTAACATTAGCAACGTTTTCGCAAGTAAGCAAAAAAAACATAAAATAACTCAACATTGATTTTGCTTTTAATAAAATCCGACTTTTACTTATTTTCTTTGAATTAAATCCGCTCACTCGTTATTTTATAA
This sequence comes from uncultured Spirochaetia bacterium, assembly GCA_937960625.1. GTDB lineage: Bacteria > Spirochaetota > CALGPD01 > CALGPD01 > CALGPD01 > CALGPD01. The sequence goes on from CALGPD010000272.1 coordinate 7,014, forward strand.
AAAACGAAAGCTAAAATTATGAGTTATACATTAGATATATTTAACCCTGATAGAGAAACTGCTGAGAAAATTGCCGGTAAACACGGTGTCGGTATTCTGGCTGCATTAGCCTTGTTGCGTATAGGCATAAAAGACGCGAGAGAAATTGAAAACTATATTTATCCTGACCCTGAACTTAGAATTTCTCCTTTTGCGTTTAAGCAAATGCCTTTAGCGGTTGGTTTGATAAAAAAGTGTATTGATGAAAAATTGCCCGTTTTTGTATTCGGGGATAAAGACGTTGACGGGGTAACATCACTTGCCACGGTTGTTAATTTTTTAAACAAACTCGGTTTGAATGTTAAATATTCCATGCCTGTTAACGGAGAGCCTTACGGAATATCCGGCCGCGCAATAAAAGATATTATTGATTCAAAAGCAAGGTTACTGATTACAGTTGATGTTGGAATTAAAGAAAACGAAAATGTGGAAATATTAAAGCAAAAAGGTATTCACGTTATTATTACCGACCATCATGAATCCGGAGAAACATTGCCGGAAGCTGATTGTATAATTAATGTAAAATGTGAAAAAAATTTTCCCGTTCAAATTAAAAATTTATCGGGATGCGCAACGGCTTTTAAACTATGCGAAGGCGTTTTATTATCCTATTGGGATGAAATTGACAAAACTTTTGCCTGCATCACCAAGCAAGGGGATGTGATAACGTCTACTGAAATAAAAGCAATGCACGTTGAAAAGCATGTAAGCGGAAACGCTTCTGATTATGATTTTAATAAACTTGATTATATTATATGCCATCAGGCTCAAAAAGAATATTTTACCGGTGTTCATAACAACGTATCTACTCTAAAAGAATATTTTCTTTTAAAAAATGATAGTGCAAACGGGAAATTAGAGCAAATCCTTAATAAAGCCGAAGCATTATCTTTGGACGGCCATGAATATCTAGTAAACGGTTTAATAAAAATACAGAGAAACCTTTTGCCTTCAATTGAAAGATTTTTCAATGATTTTGTGGATTTAACCGGAATGTCTACAATTTGTGATGTTATGCCTTTAATAGGAGAAAACCGGCTTTTTGTTAAGCAAATGGAAAAAAAATTGCTTTCCAACGGTAATTCTCCGATAAAAGCCTTAAATTTAGGATTAAATTTTTACCGTTACAACGAACCGGTTACATCAAAACGCGTTGCAAATTACATAGGCCCATGTATAAATTCAGCAGGTAGAATGGGAAAAGCTGATATATCATTAAACTTATTACTGGATTCTATGAAAACGGGTATTCAGGAAAACGTAAAGTCGTTAATCAACATAAACAATGAACGCAAAAAAATCGGTAAACAGGCTTTTGCTGTGGGAGTTGAAGAAATTGGAGATAACCCTGAAGGCAGCGTAATCATTCACCGCTCAGAGCATATTGTACCTGGCATTACCGGAGTATTTGCGCAGAAACTTGCTTATCATTATGAACGTCCTGTTTTCGTTTTCACTACAGACACAGCAACGGGATTATTAAGCGGTTCAGGAAGAGCGCCTGACGGAACGAATATTTTATCAATCATTGAACAATCCGAAGAGTATATATTAAATTACGGCGGGCATTTATCCGCTTGTGGATTATCAACAAATGAAGAAAAATATTCCGCTTTGGTTGAACGCATTGGGGAACTTTCCCAAACGGATGAGTTTAAAAAATTACCTGAAACGGTTATACACGTTATTGCGGAAGTATCACCGGAAGAAATAACCGTAGACAACGTACAAAAGCTGCATAAAACCGGCCCGTTTGGCGAGGGGACAATCGAACCGTATTTTATTATTAAAAACGCTGTTTTAGGCCCTATAAAACGTTTCGGCAGCCCTGATATAAATGCGAGGTTTAAGATTCATAACAATCCGTTAGCCGAATGTCTTGGCTGGGGCATGGCAGAGCAGGCTGAAGAATTATTTAATGCCGGGGCTGAAGTCAACATCGTGTTTGAGCCTGAAATTAATTACTTTAACGGCAAGCAGACAGTTCAAATGAACGTTGTTAAACTTATTAAAGCAGGAATATAATTTATTCCTCTTTTGATTTCTTTGTAAGAGTGCAAAAGTAAATAATATGCAAAGCCTTATTTTTCAGGCCGGCTTAAGATTTTAATTATTTTAGGTACAATTTTTTTAGCAAGCTTTATTATCCCTTGTTTATAATTTTCAATATTGAAAGTTACTTTAATTTTTTGAAAACCCTGAGAGGGTTTTTCACCTTTTTTTAGTGTAGTTTCCTGATAAAAAGATTTGTCTAAACTGCTTTCTTCATCAACGGATTTTCTAAACACAATTTTATTTTGTTTTACATCAAAAATTATTATATCTGCCTTAATTTTGAGTTCCTTTGACTTTCGCTCTTCATTATAAATTATCTTCGTTGGCCTTACTTCAATAATCAAATTACTTTTAAGCCGGCTTCTAATCTTTTTTAGGCTTCTGTCAATTCCATTTTCCTGAATATCAACTAAATAAGGCACATCCTTGAATGAAACATCATCAATCATGTAAAAATTAAATATCTTGTTTTTTTCATTCAGCTTTTGATATTGATTGTAAAATTCTTTTGCGATTATTGTTGATTCCGCGAATAACAGCTTTAACTCGTTTACCCTTTCAATCACACGTTTTTTGTGTTTTTGATATTCAGTTGTTGTAAACAATTCTTTCAATGCTTTAAAATTGCCCTGTGAAAATTTTCCAGCCAATGAACAGCGTTCAACACCGAGAAGTAACGCGGAAACCTTTTTAGGATATTTTTCATTAAGAACGTGTTTTTCCGAACACCCTGAAGTGAGTATGGTTATAAATGTAATTACTAATAATATTGCAAACTTTTTTTTCATATTTTTCTCCAACCCGTTATTAACGTAAATTATTTCTTTATTAAAAAGATGTCAATTTTTTATTTTAAAACCCTGTACCTATGTTATTGAGAGCGACAACGATGCAATCAATTTTGGTTTCTTATTTAACGAGACTGCTTCGTCACTCTCGTTCCTCGCAGTAACATAAAACTTTAAATTTTCCGACAATTTCTCTAAATCGAAACTCACGTTATTAGCTATATTATAACAGGAATATAATTTTTATTTCTACAAAATTGCTAAAAATATAAAATTTTGTTTAAATTTTTATCCGTTGGTTTTATTATATATTTTTCCAAAATAAAAACTCCAAGGAGCGGATATGAGGCCGGATAAAGTAAACTTAGAAAAATGTACTATTTGCGGGTTGTGTACCGAACTATGCGATTACGGTGTATTATTAATAAACGAGAACAAAAAGCGGCTTGAAATCTATGATAAAAACTGCCTAGAATGCTCACACTGTATTGCAATTTGCCCGGTTAGCGCGTTAAGCGCTAAAGGCCAATACCCTGATAAAATTGAGGACTTACCCGTTCCTAATAAAACCCTTGCTATGTTAAACAAAAGAAGAAGTATCCGTAAGTATCTTGATAAGCCCGTTGAAACGGAAAAACTCGATAAACTTGCTGATTTTGCCCGGTACGCTCCAACGGGGTCAAACCGTCAGGGTACACGTGTTTTATTCGTTGTTGATAAAGAAAAACGAAAACAAGTAACTGACGCGTTAATGAAGTTTTATAAAAAAATGAAAAAAATTATTTCTATCTGGCCTTTCAGCCTACTCATGTATTTTTTCGTTCCGCGCAAAATGGTTAAGTCGTATAAAGCCGGGTTAAAACACATGGTAAAAAAATTTGAAGACGGCAAAGACGTACTTTTTTTTAACTCTCCGGTGATAGTTTTCGTGTATTCTCTAAAACATGAATCTTCCACACCCAAAGACGATGCGTGTTACGCTCTTTATAACATGGTTATCGGAGCCGAAAGCATGGGTATGGGAACGTGTATAAACCAGCTGTCCGTTATCGCTTATAACAAAATGAAGAAAAAAATATTAAAACTTTTAGGCCTGCCCAAAACAGCGCGTATACAGGCAAGCTCGTCTTTAGGCTATCCGCATTACAAATTTAAATCCGCGGCAATAAGACAACCGGCTAAGTTTGAGATTTTGTAGGGTAGTTGGTTATGATGTTAACTTAATCATATTTAACCCATTTTATGGTTTTTATATCATATTGCAATGATGTACTATTTAAAGCTTCATGAATTGAATCATACAATGTATCATTTACAACTTCCCAATTTTTATTACAGGAAAACTTATAAACTTTATCCCCTGAATCATATTTACATATTGTCAGGCCATGAATTTTTATTTTATTTTTATTTTCACTATCCGGCATTTCAAAAATTGGTTCATGCTCTGAATAAAACCAATACATTACATTTGCGTTGTCTATTTTTTTTTGTGGTTTTTTCATTTTTACAAAAGTAACAAAATACGCGGTATAACACAAATGTATTTTAATGAGCATCCAAAAACGTGTTATAGTTTATTTATAGATAAGGAGGGATGTTCAAGGGAGTAAAGTGAAGAAAAATGAAAAAATATTCTTAATTATAACGTTTTTAATAATTCTTACTTTTTTTATCAAAAAAAAGGTTTGCGCGGAAACTCAACTGGAATTCGGTACAAATATATCCGGGGAGTTTCCAAATATAGCGAAATATAACGGTTTTGTTTCGGATTTAAAGCAGGCATTTGACAGGGCATTTAAATACGAGGTTGATATAGTTTGCTCTGCTGTTATTTCTCAAAGCAGTGTTATGATAAGCAACGCAAGAAAATTCACCTTTGGTTTTGATTTGAAATACATTGAAGGATTTAGTTCAGTATCTGATCTTGAAGAGACTAAAATATTAGAGCAAAGTCAGGCTATGTCCGGTTTTTTCGCTTTATACATAGGTTTTCCTATTACTAAAAATTTATCACTTTTTGCTCATCTGGGATTTGCTTTATTATCTAAACTATCAACCGGAATAAGTTTGCTATGGAAATTTACTGAAAAGCAACATCGCCTGGTTAAAGAATATGATGAGTATGGGGATTTAAAAACCGTCAAACACGTATCAAGTTTTTTTCTTTCATTTTCAGGTTTTTATACTTTCAGGAAACTTAATGAAAATACACGTACTGATTTTCTTCCCGGTGCTGAATTTAATAATGCTTCTTCATTTATAGTATACGGCAATGGTTCAAACAACATCACCAAGTTCGATTTGTCAATTATTTCGTTTATTCTTAATTTCAAATATCTATTGCGGTATAAGAGATTTATATTAAATACCGGAGTAGGAATTTCCGTAAATATTATAAATAAAGCTGAAATTTACTATTCATTTGAAAACGTAAATGTTAATTATCAGGGAAGCGGAGCTGTGGACGGTGCAGATACATCATTAACAATAAGAATGAATATTGACAGCTATGTATCGTTTATGCCTTTTATATTCGTTGGCGCGGGTTATAGAATAAGTGACTGGTTTAAAATTCAAGCCCCAAAATTCAGCTTGATATATTTATCTACTGTAAAATCCATTTCGCTCGAAGTTAACTGTTCTTTTCATTTTCTTTTTTAAATCAAAAAGAAAACATTTCTATTTTCCTATTGACACGGAGCAAAAATAGCGTATAATTGCTGTATGAAAAAAGTATTCGTTATCATTACGTTGTCATTAACAATTTTATCGTGTTCTGTTTCGAGCATGGTAAAAAAATACATTCCAAAGATTTCTTTTAAATCCCTGAAATTTAAAAGCATTGATCTAAAGGGTTTTACCCTTGAAATGACTATGAATATTAACAACGATAAAGTTGATAAACCCATTGTAATTGTTAAAAACGAATATTTAGTTGCTGTAGAAAAAAAGCATTTGATGAAAGTTAAAAACAATAAAGCCGTTACATTCCCCCCAAAGAAAAACGTTGATTATAAACAGGATATATATATAACGTATAAACGCGCTAGAAGCTTGCTTAAATTAATTTTTAACAAGGATAAAATGCTCGTCGAGCTTAAAGGCGTTTTCTACGTTAATGTTGCATCGAGAAAACTTGAAGTGCCTATACAACAATCTTTTAAAGTTAAAGTTCCGAAATTTCCTAAAATATCATTATCAGGAATAAGTTTTGCCGGGTTTAATAAAGTTATACTTAATTTAAAAATCCAGAACCGGACACCGGTATTTTTCTCAATTTCCTCAAGCCGGTTTAAAGTATTGGTTTCGGGTAAAAAATTATTAAACGCGAAAACGGGTAGAATCACATTAAAAATTAATAAAGCAGTTAATATCCGCGTTCCTGTTTCATTTAACATAGTAAATGCATTGTCAATTGTTTCAAAACTCAAAAACTGGAAAAAATTAAAGATTAAACTTATAGGGTATTTTGAAATCCGCACCTTATTCGGGAAAATCAGAATTCCGTTTAAATTGTAATTATTAAACAGTATAAAATTAAGCATACAAGTGTTTTAGTTGCCGATTTTTGTAATAAAGTTTATTTTAAGAGTATGGAAAAAATAACGAAAAAATTACCCGTTGTGGCTATTATTGGAAGGCCGAATGTGGGAAAATCTACTTTATTTAATAAACTCGTTAAGCGAAAAAAAGCTATTGTAAGCCCAGTTGCAGGAGTTACAAGGGATAGAAATTCGCATGTGATAACGTATAATAACAAAGAGTTTGAAATAATAGACACGGGCGGATTTACAACGGATAAAGACGACAGTTTTAAAGAATATATAAGTAAACAAGCAAAAGTTGCAATAGATGAGGCTGATTTTATCGTTTTCTTAACTGAATACGATGATGTAACCCGTGATGATGAAATGCTTGCTAAAATAATATTGGAATCAGGTAAAAACTACATTTTAGCCATTAATAAAGTTGATAATAACCAAAGGGAAAATTATACATACCAGCATTATGAGCTTAATTTGGGCGAACCGTTACCAATTTCCGTTTTGCAGGGAAAAAACATTGATTTATTATTAAATATCATAGATAATAACCTGCCGGAAGCTGAACAAAAAATATCAGCCGAACTGGAAAATACAATTGATGTTAGTATTGTGGGAAAGCCGAATACAGGTAAATCTACTTTATTGAACTATATTCTAGGCGAAGAAAGAAGCATTGTTTCCGATATACCCGGTACAACGCGGGATTCAATAGAAGAAGTTATTACTTATAAAGAAAGAAATATAAAGTTTGTTGATACCGCCGGCATCCGTAGAAAGAATAAAGTAACAGAGGATATTGAATTTTACAGTGTGCGCAGGGCAATAGGAAGTGTTGAACACAGCGAAGTTATTGTTCTGATGATAGACGCAGTTGAAAACTTAACCGAACAGGATAAAAAAATAGCGGGTATTGCTATGCAGAGGGGAAAAGCATTAATAATTGTAGTGAATAAATGGGATCTTGTTAAAGACGAATATAAATCTTTTGCAAGTTATGAAGACTTTCTAAGGTTTAAGTTTTCTGTTGCACATTTTATTCCCGTTGTAAATATTTCAGCCATTTACGGAAAAAACGTAAAAAAACTGCTTAATAAAATTATTGCAGTTCACGCGCAATATCATATGCGTGTTGATACAGGAGAGTTTAACAGGTTTTTGCAGGAAATAATTCAGGCTAATCCCCCTAAACTAAAAAGAGGCAGTTTTAAAATATATTACGGAACTCAGCCTACCGCGGCTCCTGTGAGTTTTGTTTTATTTTGTAATAATCCGGATAATTGTCCGGCTCAATATAAGAATTATATTATTAACAGAATTAGGGATAAATATGGATTTACCGGTATTCCTGTTAATATCAAATTAAAGGGAAAGGAACGGAAAAAAGCAGCGAATTGATGAATGTTTTTAGAACGCGGTCGAATAATAAAATTGCTGTACTCGGTGGAGGAAGTTGGGGTTCTGCGCTTGCTCTTGTTGCGTCTGTGAAAAATTACGTTAAAGTCTGGGAATATGATGAACGTGTTGTTAAAGAAGTAAATTCTAAACACACTAATAAAAGGTATTTACCTGATATTCAAATTCCTCAAGATATTTTATATACAACGGATTTATCTGAAGTTTTAGAAGATAAACCGGATATAATTATTTTTGCAGTTCCTTCTCAAGCAACGAGATGCGTTGCCGAACAAGCTTCTAAGCATATAAAACGTAAAGCCGTTATTATTAGCGCATCAAAAGGCATGGAACAGGGTACACATAAAAGAATGAGCCAGGTTTTGGAAGCCTGTTTTCCCAAAAGTTATCCCGTTATTCCTTTACTAGGCCCTACGCACGCTGAAGAAGTTGCAAAAATGCTGCCATCTGCTATCGTAGCAGGTTCAAGAAAGAAAAAAGCAACAGCGTTTATTCAAAACGTTTTATCTACTCCGACTTTTCGTATATATTCTAATACAGATACTATTGGTGTTGAAATTGCTTCTACGCTTAAAAATATAATTGCTATCGCTGCCGGATTAGCAGACGGTCTTGGCTTTGGCGATAATACCAAATCAGCTCTTATAACGAGAGGAATCGCGGAAATGGTCAGGTTTGGGAAAAAGTTTAATGCTAAAGAAAGAACTTTCTACGGTCTGGCAGGGGTCGGTGATTTAATGACAACTTGTTTCAGTAACCACGGAAGAAATTTGCGGCTAGGCAGAATGCTTGCGCAGGGCTCAAGTTTAAAACAAGCTCAGGAAAAATTAGGCCAGGTTACAGAGGGTGTTAAAGCGTGCACAATTGTGCGGGAAATTGCATTGAAGAAAAAAATTGATATGCCCATTACAATGCAGGTCTATAATGTTTTATTTGAAGGGTTAAGCGCAAAAGAAGCAACAATTGCATTAATGGAACGGAAAATTAAGCGCGAAGATTGGGGGCACGCTTGAATTCAGGTAAAAAGTATTATTACATAGGCGAAGTTGCTGATGAAGTTGGATTAAAAGAACACGTTTTAAGGTTTTGGGAAAAGGAATTTGAATTTTTAAGGCCTGTAACCAATAACGCGAATCACCGTAAATATACTATACGTGATATTAATCTTATAAAGAAAATTAAATATCTGGTTTATGATGAAAAATACACAATTCCCGGAGCTCGGCAGAAAATACTGGAACTTAAAAAAAGAAATATAAGTATTTTTGATGAATTCGACCCTGATGTTTTTAATTCAGGCATACCTGCACAGCAAAAAGTACAAACAACGGAAAAACAAAGCACAACGGTCAGCGGAGATAATTTGTCCAAAGCAATACAGAATATTGCAAATACAATTGATAATTCATTAATAAAGGAAGAAACCAGACAGCAAACGATTCAACCTCAAAATCAATTTCAGAACACAAAAATATCAGGGCAAACAAATCAAGTTTATAGTCGTAAGAAAGAAGTTGTTCAAAACCAAATAAACCCTGACAATGTTTTTCCTATTTCAAAATCTGAACTTATAAGAACTCTTCAGGATATTCTATCCCTGCTGAATTAATTTTCATCCTGTTTAAATTTTATTAAAGACGTGATTATTTCATTCACTTTCACGTTGACATTAAACTCTTTACCATATTCAACTATTTTACCGTTTAAAGCATCAATCTCTGTGCGTCTTCCGTTACTAATATCCTGATACATTGACGAATGGTGTTTTCTCGTTGGTGGAACAAGTTTTTCGTAAAAAACTTCACAATAAGTTTTTGCATCCGGAATAACCATTTCTATTTTCATTTTGTCAGCAACGCTATATATTTCTTCTATTATGTTATTCATTAAGTCAACAGTGTTTTTATTATCTGCCAACTCACCATAAGATACTTGCAGTATGGCACCAAGAGGATTCAAAGCGCAGTTATATAATGCCTTTGCCCAGATATACCCCATAATATTATTAGAAATTTCAGTTGGGATTTTGGCAGAATTTAAATCAGCGCTTACCTGTTCCAGAATTTTTTGGTTTTTTCTACTAAAAGGCAAGCCTAATAATACTTTATCTGCATAAACCGTTACTAATGCTGTTCCCGGTGTATTGATTTCAACACCGAAAATAACCCTTGCTCCGGCTGCCCTGTCATTACCTGTAATAGATTTGATTTTTTCAACATTGCCCAGCCCGTTTTGGATAGATATACAAATACCGCCGGGTTTTAATAAATGTATAACGGGTTTTAACGCAGTTTCCGTATCATTACTTTTAACGCAGAGAAGTATTACATCAAACCTGCCGGTGCTGTTTTCTATATCGTTAGGATAATAGGCATTGATTTTATCAACTGAATGATTTCCCCAGATGCCTTCAATTTTTATCCCATTTTGCTTTATTTCATCAAAGTGCTGTCCAAGGCCGGTATAAGTAACGAGTTTACCGGATAACTCAAGCATTCCTCCGAAAACCGTGCCTAACGCCCCAGCTCCAACAACAAGGTAATTCATATCCATATAGTTCTCCGTTAGAAAAATATCGTGAATAACTTAATAAAAAATTGAGGGGTTATAAATGAAAAAGATTATTTTTAATAAATAGCTTTTTCTTTTTTTGTTTTGTCGAAATTTATTCTCTTATGTAGTAAATTTGTTTCATACATGGTGTAAAAAAACTACATACTAATTAATAGTCGAAATATTTTATGAAAATTATGTTGAAATTCCTGAAATAATACCGAAAATTCATTTGTATAATAATATATAAGTGGCATGATAATTGCACTTATATTGTTATATGCTCATTAAGGAGAATTTAAAATGATTGTATCTTTCAAAAAACTAACCAAAAAAAGCGTTAAACACGGTGTAAATGTTTTATGTTTTAGTGCAGAAAACAAAGCGGAAAATTTTATTATTAAAAGGCCGGAAAATATTTAGAAGGCAAACAAGGAAACAGATAACAATTTAACTTAAACGCAGAATCATTGCAATTTCATCACAATCAGGGAATTTCGGACAATTAACACAATCCGCCCAAACTTTATGAGGCAGTTCGCTTTTTTCAATTTCTTTAAATCCAAGTTTGTTAAAAAAACCGGGTTTGTAGGTTAGAGAAAAGACCTTTTTAATTTCAAGCATTTTTGCTTCATCAATACACGCTAAAACTAGTTCCCTGCCAATTCCTGTAGATTGCTCGCTCTCTTCAACAGCTAATGACCTGACTTCGGCTAAATCTTCCCATGTAATATGAAGAGCGCAAGCGCCGATAACTTCGCCCTGCTTTTCATATACAAAGTAATCCCTAATGCATTCGTAAATCTGAGCAAAAGAACGCGCAAGCATTTCACCTCTCTTGGCGAATTCCATTGCAAGTTTGTGTATCTGTTTAGCATCCGTAAGTCTAGCTTTTCTAACCATAATATTCTCCAGTATTATCAATGAATAATATTATATTAAAATAGAAGATAACTGAAAAGTATTTTCAACGTATTTATTCATAAACTTATAAATGTAGATTTCTAATTTTTATATGGATGTATTTAATAAAGAAGAAAATTGAAATAAACTATAGTAATATTTTTTTTTGCTATTTTATAAAGATTTTAAAGTTAATATGATATTTAAATGCCAATTTCTTTTATCAATAATTGTATTTTAGGCACTATGTCATCCAAAGGCAGGATTATATCAATACCGCCCTGCTCAACTGCAACTTTAGGCATACCGTATACAACGCATGTATTAGCGCTTTGAGCTATTGTTATTGCACCTACAGCGGATAATTCGTTGATTTCCTTTGCCCCGTCTTTACCCATTCCTGTCATAATAATTGAAATACATTCTTCTCCTAGAACATCTTTAGATGATAAAAATAAAACTCCCGCGGATGGGCGGTGGCCGTTACAATGAGGTTCCTGATTAATACCCATATAAATTTCTTTTGAACTTCCTTTTAAAACAAGATGGCGGTTGCCCTGAGCAATGTAAATATTACCGGGTTTGGCAATCAACCCGTCTCTCGCTTCTTGAGCAGTCATTTTACATATTTCGTCTAAACCGGATGCAAACTCTTTGGTAAATCCCTCGGGCATATGCTGAACTATAAATATGGGCAGAGGGAAATTTTTTGGAAAAAGCGGCAAAATTTTTCTTAAAGCGTTTGGCCCGCCGGTGGAAATTCCAATACAAATTGCTTTTATTTTTTTTATTTTGGAGATTTTTTCTTCAAGAGATTTTTTCGGTATAACCGGCGTAGATTGAGATTTAACACTTTGTAAATGATATTCCTGTAGAATTGCTTCAGAATGCTTTAATTCTTCTTGCTCTATCTTTTTCTTTTGCTCAACAGTGAGTATATTGCTGCGGTGGTAATAATGGATTTTACTTCTAATTTCCTCAGCCAGCGTTTCAATATCCATTGAAATAGCGCCTGATGGTTTAATTATAAAATCGCTTGCGCCCATGGACATGGTTTTAAAAATTATTTCCGGTTGGCTTTTTCCTAAAGAGGAAACTACTATAACCGGAGTTTGAATTCCCAGTTCTTTTCTCATTTTAAGAAATTCTATACCGTTCATGCCCGGCATCTCAAGATCGCACAATACAACATCCGGGCCGAATTTCTTTATTTTTTTCAAAGCAAACAACCCGTTCATAGCAGTATCAACAACCTCAAGTTCAGGGTCTTCAGATACAATTTTGGAGATTAATTTGCGCATTATGGATGAATCATCAACAACAAGAACTTTTACTTTAGCCACAACTTAATAACTATCCTTTAACTTTTCTATATATAATAGCGTCTTCAATTTTTGAAAATTTAAAATCAGTATCCATTCCATAGAGGCTTTCGGAATGGCCTAAGAATAAATATCCATCTTTGTGTAGAGCTTTTGAAAACTTACCAACAACTTCTTCCTGAGCTTTTTTATCAAAATATATAATTACATTTCTGCAAAGAATTATATCAAAATCTCTTTCACCGTTGTCATATTTAAGATTATGATAATCGAATCTTATTAATTTTCTAAAGAAATCTTTAATCTTATAGCCTTTGTCTATTTTATCAAAATATTTTGCAAGATAAGCTTCAGGAATGGCATCACATCTTTCTTTAGTGTAATATCCTTCTTTAGCAACGAGCAGAGATTTTAAACTAATATCCGATGCAATAATATTAATATTCCATGTGTCGGGGTCAGGCAGATTTTCATATAAATATATTAAAATAGAATACGGCTCTTCCCCTGTTGAACATCCAGCGCTCCATATTTTTATATGCCGGTCCAGTTTTCTTTTAACAATTTCAGGTATTATACCGTGTTTAAGAGCTTTAAAATGTGCATCATTTCTAAAAAATTTAGTCAAGTTTGTAGTAACACTATCTAGCAAAATTTTTAATTCTTCATGGTCTGCTGATACTATTTTATAATACTCTTCAGGAATTTCTATTTGTTTTTTTCTGCATCTTTCTTTAATCCGGGATTCCAATATAGGCCTGTTGATATCTGAAAACGAAATACCGCTTTCTTTATAGATTAAATCCTTAATTAATGTGAATTCTTGGTCAGTTAAAAATCGCAAAATTTTTACCCATTTATTGTATTTTATTTTATATTATCGGCTTTAATAATCATTAAAAATAAAAAAACAAAATAATGATTATGAAAAAATATTAACATTATTGTACAATAAAATTCAACAATTTATTTTTAAAATTATTTCACATATTATCGAAATAATCATTAATTAATTTTTATCATAATAAAATTTATTCGGAATATATTTTAAAGAATGGCCAATAAATTATAACTGTTATTTATATTATTTATTTACGGAAAAATTTTATTTAGCAAAGAGGCTTATAAGTGAACGCCAAGCATAAAAAAAACCACATCCAAAATAGAATGTGGTTTATAAAATTTATTTAAGTTTTATTGTTTTTAATTTCCCGTTCCGCTGTTTCCAGAATTATCTTCTGGTTTTAAACCACTTGTTCCTGATTTGTTTTCGTTTTCAGTTTCAGCAGGTGGGGTTCCCTCACCTTTTTTAATTAATATTTCACTGATTGTTGTATCCGGGTCTTTTCCCTTATATACATCTTCAATGGTTAATTTTGCAAAAGAGCCTTCAAATGTACCTAAATATTGAAAAGACAAATTGTTGTCTTTAAGTTCAACTGTTTTAGTCTGGGTATCTGTTTCAATTTTTATTTTTCTAACTCTTGAATTTATTTTATAAAGTTTTTTGTTTGCGGCATAGCCATTGATAATTGATAAATTAAACTTCTGCATTCCGCTTTTAAATTCAATTTTAATCCATTCTCCTCTTCCTTGTCCCTTTACTCCTTCAATCCATGCTGTGGATTTTTTCCCATCAAAAGCCATATCTGCAGTATGCCTTCTTTCCGAACCAATAGCTCCAATATAGGTTGATGAAGAAGTTAAACTAATTTTACCTAAATCTTCAATATATTTTACCATTTCAATTTTTACATTAGCTGTGCTTTCAGGTGAAAGATGGGCATTTTGCATCCACATATTCTTATCTCTTAAGCCTGATTCGGAAACAAGTATATTCACTTTTGACCAATTACGCTTTTCTTCAATAATAAAAACCTTAATACCGCCCTTAATATCATATTGTTTTGAATTAGTGTCTGGGAGTGAATAGTAATATGCTTCTTTTTTGTTTACAACAGCGATTTTTAATTTCCTTGCATACACATGTGATCTTTTGTATCCGCCTTTAAACTCATATTTACTTCTTACCCAATAAACATCATCCTCGCCAGGAAGTTTGCACTTTGTAAAATAGTGCTTTACTCCGTCTTTTTCAAGTACTCGTGTTTCATCCGATAATTCAATTTTTTGTCCCCGTTTAACAGTACCTTTATAATTTCCCGCGCTCTTTAAACTCGGTTGTTTATAATAATAGGTTTTTAAAGAAACAAATCCGTTTTTAAATTTGTCTTCTTTGGGTTCAGGGCCTTTTTTTCCCTTACCACAAGAAAATAGAGATAAAATTAATAAAAATACTACCATTTTTTTCATTACTTACTCCTGAATGTTGTTTTTGACTTTAGTAAAATGTATTTAAATATCTGTTTATATTCAAATATGATAATAAATTACTAAATATTTTTTATAAAAATTGCCTCATAATCATACTCTCGGTTTTTATTAATTGTATAAAAACCGGGATTTATATCATGAACAAAATACATCCACGCATCTTCATTAATACACCGTTCTAAAAGGTTGATTTTATTTTCTTCGCTTTTTAAAGGGTAATAATCATAAGCCGTATTCCACAAAGGATGCACCATCTCCTTTTGGCCGATTAAATCTCCTGGATAATATACATTGCGGGAACCGGTTTCAACCTTGATAATATTCATTGCATTAACATGTCCGTCAACCGGATAAACAGTTATAAAATCTGTGATGCTTTTCATTCCGTTAACTAATTCCAATTGGCCGGTTTCATAGAGAGGCTCATAGTTTTCTATTAAATACGTTGCCCTTGTTCTTGATGTAGGGCTTATTGCATCATCGTATTCGCGTTCCTGAATATAATAATTCGCGTTTGGCAGTGACGCTTTTATCTTTCCATTGTCTAAAATTGTGCAGCCTCCGGAATGGTCAACGTGTAAATGTGTTAATATACAATGTGTAATATCAGAGGGATAAAAACCGTGTTCTCCCAGGGCATCGGCAATTGAAATACTTTGTTCAACTCCATAAGCCCTTAAAGTTTTATCGCTAAGCTTATGGCCGAAGCCAAGATCAAATACAGCCTTAACGTTATCCTTTATAACGAGCAATGAATTTATGGACAACATGATTCTGTTTTCGCTGTCAGTTTCAACTTTTCTGCTCCATATTTTTTTTGGAATTATTCCGAAAACAGGGCCTGCGTCAACCTTATACGTTCCAAGAAATAAAGGATAAAACTCAACTCCGCCAATTTCCATAAATTATGCCTTTCGAAAGTGAAGTAAAAATAGTATATTTAATAATAGTACTTTTTGGATTTTTATCATGAAAAAAACTATACTATTATGCTTTCTTTTTATTCTTCCAATTAATTTTGCAAATACTTTGAATATCAACAATGTACATAAAATCCCGCAATCCCAATTACAAAACCCGGGAATACAAAACGTCCCTCCAGTGAAAATTGAAGGTTTTGTTCTGGGTATGTTGAAAAAAGACTTTAATAAATTACTATACTTTAAATACAAAAAGGATAAAGTAAATATTATTGAATTACAGAAAAAAAATCCAAATATACAAGTATATAAGGTAAAAACCGGGACAACATTGAATTTCGCGTTTTACATATACGGCAATATGCTTGCTAAAATATATATCATAATTTTACGGCCTTACGGCTCTATGAATACACTGCTTCAAAAACACATGAACAGGTACGGCAGGGTTTCTCATGTATGGCAGGGAAAAACTGGTAGGTTTTATGCTCAAGGGTTTTACTGGAAAAAATATTTCTGGCAATCCAATTATAATTATAAACCCGGATTTGATACGAAATGGCTTGATATACCCGTTGTAATTACTCTTGATTTTTCTATGAGATACCGGTTTGTGCGACGGGCTGTTTACGGCTATTGTTATTCAGGAAAATTTCTAAATCAATATTTTGGAACCTATATTGAACATTAAATCAAATTTCCGTCAAGCACAACGATTTGTTTATTCTCTAATTTTAATTTTTTTGTTCACAAAATATAATGTTTATTCGGAAAAATCTATTGTATACACTAAAAAAACTAACGTAAAAGTAAATCATAAAGCGATGTATGCAATAAAATATTTAATTGAGAAGAATAATTTTACGGCATTCAGGCATTTCATGAAAAAAGGCATGTATATCAACATAGTTGATTATAAGCGCATGACACCGTTAATGTATGCTTGCATATATTCCCGACTCAGAATGATAAAATTTTTGTTAAAATACGGCGCGATTGTTAATCTACAGGACAAATATTCAAAAACAGCTTTATTATATGCATGTTCAGGTATAAATCAGGCATTAATCAAGCTCCTTGTTGCTAGGGGAGCCGACGTCAATCACAACGATATCCGGCATAATACCGCATTGATATACGCAGTTAATAACGGTTTATACGCCTCGGTGAAATTCCTCGTTATGCACCGGGCACGTATTAACCATAAAAACAGGGCAGGGTATAGTGCTTTGATGATTGCGGCAAAAAAAGGATTCTACAACATACTGAAATATTTAATTCAAAGGGGCGCTGATAAAAACGCAAAAAACAAAAAGAGACAAACCGCTTTAATACTGTCGGTTATACACGGCAATAATGGAATTTCAAGACTGCTTGTAAACTTTAATGCCAACGTGAATATTTACGATGCGCGTAAGAACACGGCTTTGACTTATGCGTGCATTAATGGTGATGTAAATACTGTGCTCTTACTCATCCGGTCCGGAGCTGAAATTAACACGCAGAACAATACAGGTAAAACACCGTTGATTTATGCAGGCATGGCGGGGCATATTAACGTTGTCAGGTATTTGATTCGTAATAGATGCAACGTGAATATTAAAGACCGTAGGGGAAATACAGCACTTATTTACAGCTTAAAAAACAGCAAACACGGTGTTAGTAAGTTTTTAATCAAATCCGGAGCTAATATAAATACGCAGAATTTATATAAACGCAGCGCGTTATACTATGCGGTTATTGCCGGGGAGGTTGAGATCGTAAAATTGCTCATTAAAAAGGGGATTGATTTATCTAAATTCGGTAAAAAGTGTTACTATGCTGCTAAAAAATATTTTCGTAATGAAATTGCTGAGATTTTAAAGAATAATATGTAGGGTTTGATTATAGGTTTTGATATGGGTTAAGGTGAGATAAACTCTTTGGGTTTAGTAATTACGGTTTCCCGCCAAGCAATTTCGTTCGGCTGCTTAATAACGATAATTCTTTGCCATAGATTCCTGGTAGAGGCATTGACTTTTGGCTTTAGCGAAGCACGCCCACGGGCTTAATCATTGGCAACGAGAGAACGATGAATTTAGCAGAGGCATCTAAGAACGTGAATTTCGATTTAAAAAAATTACTACAATTTTTTAAAGTTTTATGTCACTGCGAGGAACGTAAGTGACGAAGCAGTCTCATTAAAAAAACCTTATGGGATTGCTTCGCTGCCGCTCGCAAAGACTAGACACTACGAGATAAATGCTAAAGCAAGCTTGCGTTTGCGTCAAAACCCATGTCACTTGCGAGGAACGAAAGTGACGAAGCAATTTTTTTGATTTAGTAATTCGAAAGAAATAAATTTATAATTTAAATCTAATTTCACGTTAAAATGTGGGGGGAAAACATAAATTTAATTTCCCTGATTAAATATTTACGTTTTTCTTAATGTTATGGTTTGGATTTCAATTTGATGCCTCAACATGCCCCGTCGGCCTCTGCGTTAAAAGAATCATGCTTTTACTTGAAGTAAAATTTCTTACTTTAAACCATTCACATGGAGCCGGCACTGCATTAAGCTGAATTTATCTGTGGATAAAAAATCCTAGCTTATTGATATTCATCAGTTCTTTTGTTGTTTCACGTGAAACTATTATAAACTAAACTAGTGTTTCACGTGAAACATAAGGGAGAATACTGCCTTGCGCTTTAGTTTGAGTTTCATTCCTCAAAGCGCTCTAAAACGGGTAAAATTTTATAACGGCTCTGTGAGACTCTTTTTTGCCCATGGCAATGAAACAATGCCACCCCTTCTCCAAAAAAGCCGTACAGGCATTATATGAGTCTTAGGGTATTATGCTATGTTTGGCGGTATAGAGTAAAGGAAAATCCGTGGTTAACCGATTTTCTGCGTTTTTGTTTTGTCCCGCAAATTTACTTTGACTATTTGGTTCAAAGCAAAGTATAATTTAAGCATGGACATGGAAAACGTTATTGACATTTTATCCGGCTATGCGGCTGGGGCGAATAGGGAAAACATCGAGAGTGTTATGCAAAACATTCAATCGCTTTTGGACAGAATTCCGGAGAAAGATTTTTTTCCCGTTGCTGAAACAATCAATGAAATTGTTAAGCCCTTGAACGAGATTTATCTTGAAAAGATGAAAGAAACGGGCAGGGTTAGGACGCTTTACATCGAGGATTTGTTCGGCCCTTGTATGAATTAAAACGCGTTGTTTTTTTTTTCAAAAAATCATCCTGCTTATTTTAAATAGTTTAAATTTATTATACGTTTTGCCGATTACTTTTTTACACACCGCCTAAGGACGTTCTTATGAAAAAAATCATTGTCTTATTTTTGCTTATAACGTGTTCCGCCTATTCAAGGTTTATTCCGTGGAAAAGCCCAAAAATAAAAGTTCCAGGCCATTTTCCCTATGTTAAAGACGTTTATGCCTGGTTGAATAGTGTAAAAAGGCAATATAGCAAATTCGTTGATATTGAAAGTTATGGGTACAGCTATCGGGGTAAAAACCGCGGAGTTAAAAACCTTAAAGCAATTATAATCCGGGATAAACGGTTTAAGCAAAAACGCGTTGCTTTTTTTAATGGCGGCATTCACGCAAGGGAATTTATGAGTGTTTTAGTGCCCATTTTGTGGGTAAACGAAACGCTTTATAAAATTAAAAACGGCCATGCTTTTTGGTCTGAATACATTAAACGTGTTAAACTCGTTGTAATTCCCTTGATCAACCCGGACGGTTACGCCATGGCAAGGTCAGGGTGGAACTGGAGAAAAAACGCAAGACCGGTTAAATACCGTTCTCCTATGAAATGCCCCAACAGTTACGGGGTTGATTTAAACCGCAATTTCGATGCTTTTTTTTATCCGGTTAAATTTTCCTGGCATTATACATGGGGCGGGGCAAAACCTTTTTCTGAGCCTGAAACCAGATATTTGCGTGATTATTTAATAAATAAAAATATCAGAGTTTCCCTGTCTCTGCATTCCTACGGCAGATACCTTGCTTTTCCATGGTGGGGTAGAAAAAGGCGTAGGATTAGGCATTACCGTCTTCACCGCCGGATTGCAAAACGCGCTGTGCGCTATATGAGGGGCTATATATTCCGTCAGGGCTGCCCATATGCTGTTAGAGGGAATTATGGTGACTGGATATATAAAATTCACAAATGTATAACATATACGATTGAGATAGGGGATAAATTTAACCCGGATTATAAAACGAGTATCAAGTGGTATAATGAAATCCGCAGAGGCATTGATGTCATTCTTTCCTATGGCACTAAGTCAAGGAGTTTACGTAAAAAATTGTTCGCACCTGTAGCCGAGTAGTTTTAATTAATAACGCGGAATTAAATTTATAGATTTCAGTCAAATAGGGTTGGCATTTTTTTTATATTTATTAACGTGAATTTCGATTTAAAAAAATTACCGCAATTTTTAAAGTTTTTCGTCACTGCGATGAACGTACGTGACGATGCTGTCTCGTTGCAAATAAACCTGATGGGATTGCTTGGCTAATGCTCGCAGGAGACTTTGCCCAAAGATATTGTTTCCTCACATGGTATAAGCCAACGTCAACTAGGAGGAGCGAATGCGACGAAACAATCTCTTTGATTTACTAAAAAATCATATATTTCGAAAAAAATAAATTTTATATTCTAAATCGAAATTCAAGTTAATAATAAATTAGTTTCAAAATTTAACATGGATAAATCTAATTTCACGTCCTTATTTGTTAAATTGAAAATTTTACTTGAAAAGTGATTTCTAGCTTTTCGCCAATTTATTCTGCGTTCTTGTTGTATTCGTCTTGTGGTTTGAATTTTAACGAACTTGCCTTTAAAAACAAATTTAGTTTTAGAATCCGCTTTTAATGCGTTCTGTGAGGCTGATAGCTTATCCGTGAGGGATTTTACAACGATAATAAGAAAAACATAAGGCAAAAGGCCTGCTAGCCCGTTATGCGTTCATATAACGCTTCATACTTGGAAACAATACTTTCCCAGCTGAATTGTTCCCTGACAACCATAAATGCTTTTTCACCCATTTGGTTTCTAAGCTTTCCGTTTTCTGTAAAAGTCAGCAGATGTTCTGATAAAGACACTTCGTCTTCCGGTTCTGCAAGCAAGCCCGTTACTTCGTGATTTACAACCTCAGGAACTCCTGCCGCTTTAGCGCCGATACAAGGCAGCCCGCAAGCCATTGCTTCAAGAAAAACAATGCCGAAAGAATCATGCACCGACGGCAGTACAAAGGCATGATGCCGGTTAATAAGTTCCGGCAGTGTTTCATGTGAAACATATCCGGCAAAATTTACGCTGTTATTTAAGCCGAGTTTACTGGAAAGGCTTTTTAGTTCCTGCTCCATATAGCCTGTGCCTGCGATTGTAAGAGAGACTTTTTTATCCGTTTTTTTTGTTAAAAGTTTAAAAGCTTTTAGTAACACATCAATACGCTTGAACTTTACAAGCCGGGCAATGCAAATAAAATCAACCGATGAATTGTTTTTAGAAACACCGAGTTTTTTAAATTTGTCAATATCAACACCGTGGTAAATAACTTCAATGCCTTTGTTTTTAAAAGTTTCTTTGGCCTTGGCTTTTAGGTTTTCAGATACAGCAACAACAGCGCTTGCCTTGTTGATAATTTTTTTGTTAAAGGGTTTTGTTACTTTTTGGAAAAGAGGGAACTCATCAGCGTGAAATCCGGGAGTATCAATGCCGTGAAGCGTTGTTATATACGGTGTTTTTTTATCATGGAAAAACGTTAACAATCCTGTAGGAACGGAAAAATGGTAATGAATAACATCATACTTTTTCTTTGACGCAAACTTTTTAATTTTAAACATACCTCTGAAAATGAAGGAAACTAAGCCCATAGCGCCAACTTCGTGTTCGCTTTTTCTGTTTGATTTTATACGGCAAATTGTGAGATTTTGGTTTACTTTTTCCAATGCCGGAAAGCCTTTATACCCTGCAGTGAACACATCCACTTTATGGCCTCGTTCCGCAAGGCGCTCTGCAATTTCTTTACAGCTTGACCCGCCTCCACCACCGATTGGAGGGTATTCATAATTTACAACTAATATTTTCATGCACTGCCTTTTCTTCCTGATTAGAGTAACCGGTTAATTAGAAATTTTGTATTGGTTACAAATTGGTTTTCATTATTTAAAAACGTGAATTTCGATTTAAAAAAATTACCGCTATTTTTCAAAGTTTTACGTCACTGCGAGGAACGTACTTGACGAAGCAGTCTCGTTGCAAAAGCTGCGCCTAATGAGATTGCTTAGCTTCGCTCGCATTGACTATGCCCTGGAGATTGCTGCGCAAACATTCTCAGGAGACTTTGCCCAAAGGTATTTTTTCCTCACATGGCATAAGCCAACGTCACTTATGAGGAACGAATATAAAAAAGCAATCTCCTTGATATACTAAAAAATCATATATTTCGAAAAAAATAAATTTATAATTTAAATCGAATTTCACGTTTAAATAATGTGTTCCGTTTCCGCTTTTGAATCTAGTTAAGAATTCCGGTTTTTCAAATTTCTTTATTCGAGTTTAAATAAATTTTATAGAGTTGGTTTACCATGAAATAATTTTGGATGATTAACGTTTTTTTAGTTTTTCAATTTCTTTTTTCAACCGCCCTGATTTGAAAACATAATACCCTGAGTTGTGGGAAATCCAAACCGTATCATCTTTGCAGAATAACTGAATGTCTGCTTCCCGTTTTTCAATTCGGATTATTAAATCCGGAGTTAATTTGAAATCGTTTTTACTAACAAATTTATCCCGTGACTTATGAAGAGTGCCTAGCAATCTAATAATTTTAACTATATCTATTTTCGCGTCGCGCCTTATTTTCTGGTCAAACAGCCTGACTTCAATAATATTTAAGGGCTCAAATGAAGGGTGCTTATCAAGGTCTTTTAACTTATATAAAAAATTAGGAATATAAAACTTTTGTTTTTTACCTTCAATTATCATAATAAAGTTAGATGCATCCATGAACCTGAGAGTATAAAAAACGCCGAGATAATTAATCCGCAAAAAAAATCTGCCTTCGGAATTTCCCCTATCTTCATTATAATTATGAAAATCCCTAAGCCTTGTGTTAAGCAGTTTGGCTATGATTTTAATGCCGTTGTAATAAAAAAACTCAACTGTATTTCTTCCTGTGTCTTCCATTGTGACCATGTACGCCTGATGAATGCCCAAAGGAGAGATAACGATTTTTTCTTTTTTACAAGATACTGAAATTATTGATATGATTATTAAAATTATTATTGCTGTCTTTTTCATGGGACAATAATATCACAGTCATATAATATTTGCAAGGTGTTCCTAGATAAAATTTATTTGTTTTTTTCTTTAGTTTACATATAAGTATTTTATGAGTTTAGTTAGTGTTTATTCTTTTGTCATTAATGATCGCCAATAAATACAGTAGGTTATAATTGTGGATAAATTGGCTTATTTATTACATAGTCCGTCGAGTCAATATTTATATATGTATTATTTAGTGTTAAAGTGTTTCCAGTAAGAAGAAATGTTGCACAACATATATTGTTTTGAGTAAACAAAATTAAGTTTGAAAACTAAAATTTTACGAATTATTTTTTGTTTCATGATTTATGTCATTTTTGATAAACATTATTTACTAATATCTTAAATAGTTATAAATTATATGTTGAAAAAATAGAATATTTCTTAATTATTCATATATTGATAAACACAACCTAAAGGGAGAATTATGAAAAAATTCGTTGCACTTATAATTATAATCTTAACGACTGTATCTTTATATTTTTGTTCCGGCGGGCAAAGCGCAAAAGAACAAATACAAATCGAAACAAAATCATTAAGCAATCCGTTATATAGACAGGCATACAGATTGTACTATACAAAACAATACAAGCAGGGTTATGAACTTTTATCCAATTATGTTTTTAATCAAAAGGGCAAATCACTAGTTCTTCATTCTTTATTAGTTAAGTTTGCAATTAAACTTAAAATGACCGGAGATTTATCAAAAAAATATCTCGATTTAAAAGAGCATAAATATTCAATTTTCGCAAACGGAGTTATGTCTGCTCTTGAAGGCCACGGTATAAATCACACTGTTATTACATTTCAGGATTTATTAAAAAAACGGTTCCCCGGAAACCCTGTTATATTAATGTATATGGGATATTTGTACATTTTAAGAAACAACCCGCACTTTGCCGTTGTAACTCTTGAAAAATCCGTTAGCGCGTTATCCGCGTTTCCATTTAACCGGTACTACCTAGCTATGGCGCATTATCACACAAAAAATATAAGCGCGGCTGTTTCTTCACTTGACAGCGCGATTGCTCTTTTTCCATCATTCATGCAAAGGGAAATTGAGGCCGCGCAGAGAATGAAAAAAAGGATTTCAAGATAACCCCTTTTCCGGAATATAAACTTACACAAAAATCTTACGCGGAAATCAGGAATTTAAGGGAAAACTATCTTGGTAATTTATATGAACCTCAGGACATGTTTCTGGAAATACAAATCCCGGAAAGCTCGTTTTATATAATTTCATGTACTAAGATATTGGGCTATGTTATAATATCCAAAGACAACGTATTAATCGAATTTCATTTATTACCCAAATATATTCCACAATGCCGTAGTATTTTTTCCTTTGTTCTGAAAAACCTGAAGATAAATAGTATCTACTGTAAATCTTTTGATGCTTTGTTACTTCGTTGTTGTATGAGTGAGGTGCTAAATTATAAAATTATTGGCCATCTTTTCCGCGATAGAATTAAACCGGCGGCTGTAGAAATCAACGTTTTATTAACTAAAAGCAAAGCTTCGCGCGAAGATTATCCGTTGCTTGTTGAATATTCAGACAACGTGTTTGAAAATGATAACGAAATTTCAGACTACATTGACAAAGAGCTGATTCTAATTTATAGGAACGCGGGAGAATTCGTTGGTTATGGAATCTTTGCCGGGATTAACGAAAACAGGAATTATTATGATATAGGTATGTATGTTAATCCTGCTTTTAGAAAACAGGGATACGCGGCGTATATAATTAAAGATTTGGCTATGATGTGTGAAGAGAACAACCACCGCCCTGTTCTTGGTTGTTCGGCAAACAACGTTGCCTCTAAAAGAGCCATTGAAAACGCGGGTTTTGTAAGCAAACACACTATGCTTGAGTTTTATAATTAAATAATATCCGTTTTCTTAATAAGCCAAAGCATGAACGCATATAAACACAGAATAGAGTAGGGCTAAAAGCGAGAATTAAAGCTTTAAGTAAAATTATGATTTTTTTAAACGCGGAGATTGAAAAAATCATCCCTAGTCCTTCTTTAAAGGTACGAATTGGGACATAGTTTACATTTTAGACCGAGGACATGGTTTACACTTATTAGTAATAGTATGGGGTATTAAGAAAAACACCAACATTATAAAAAAACCATTTGCCTTCTTTATTAAAGGGGGCCGGGTAGAACCAACGGGATGTAAATTAAACTGGAGGATTTAAAACGGCTTAATCTTGCATATTAACAACGCGTTACACTTATGGTTTAAATACCTCCTAAACCACCGAGGTTCTCATCTTCCCTCCGCGTTAATTTCTTCTTTTCCAATCCGTGGGTAGTTTTTTCTATCTTCTTAACGTATTGTAAAAAACAACGGGCTTTCTAAATAACGTAAATTGCAATTAAAAAATTACCGGTATTTTCTTAGGTTTTACTTAACTGCAAAGAACGGACGTGACTAAGCAATCTCGTTGCAGATAAACCAAATGGGATTGCTTCGCTATCGCTTGTGGGTGATATAAACCTGACCGGATTAATAAAAAAAATATATAAACTGAGTTTCCAGTAAATAAAAAAAAAGCCGCCTTAAAGAAGACGGCTTTATAATTATTGCGCTATTATCTATTTCTGGAAAGAATATGTATATTCTGTGTGTGTTTTATACGTTCCGTCTAGTATAGCAACAGTGTCTTCAGTAATAACGAGTTCTTCGTTTGTAGGAATTACAAAAGCTTTAACTTTTGAACCGTCTTTTGAAATCTCAGCTTCTTTACCGCGTGTTTTATTTTTCTCTTTATCAAACTCAAGCCCCATGAACTCAAGGCCTTCAAGAGCTTTTTCTCTGATAATTTGTGAGTTTTCACCAACACCCGCAGTAAATACAACAGCGTCAACTCCGCCCATCGCCGCAGCATAAGCGCCAATATATTTTCTGATTTTGTAAGCTTCAACATCAGTAGCTAACTGGCAAAGTTTGTCGCCTTTTTCAGCGCCTTCCTGAATATCGCGTCTGTCAGTGTATTGCTTGGTTATACCTAATACACCGGATTTTTTATTTAAGATTTTATCAACTTCATCAGGGCTTAAACCTTTGTTTTTCTGTAAGAAAATAGGAATGTATGGATCGATATCACCGCAGCGTGTTCCCATTACAGCACCTTCAAGAGGTGTTAACCCCATTGATGTGTCAACACTAACACCGTTTTTAACAGCGCTGTGAGATACACCGTTGCCGATGTGTAAAGTAATGATTTTGCAGTCTTTAGGGTCTTTGCCTAACATGACGGCCGCGCGTTTTGAAACATATAAATGACTTGTGCCATGGAAACCGTATCTACGTACACCGAGTTCCTCATAATATTCATAAGGTAAAGCGTAAATAAAAGCTTGCTCAGGCATTGTTTGGTGAAAAGCTGTGTCAAAAACAGCAACGTTAGGTACACCGGGTAATGCTTTCATCGCGGCTCTAATACCCGCAAGGTTAGCTGGGTTATGTAATGGAGCTAAGTGCGAACAGTCTTCTAAAGCTTTGATAACTTTATCATCAATTTTTACAGACTGAGAAAAACTTTCACCGCCGTGTACTGTTCTATGGCCCACAGCAACAATAGATGACATGTCTTTAATTACACCGACTTTTTCATCTGTTAAAGTATCAAGAATTAGTTTGATAGCTTCAGTGTGGTCAGGGCAATCGTGTTCGATTTTTACAGAATCTTTTCCATCCGCTTCGTGTTTAATAAATGACCCGCCAATAGTAACGCGTTCTACTAAGCCTTTTGCCAATACTTTTTGCTCTTCCCAATTCATTAGCTGGTATTTTGCTGAAGAACTTCCGCAGTTTAAAACTAAAATATCCTTACTCATTAAATCCTCCTTAGACTAAATATATTAATACAATAAAGTGTTTACTTCACTGAAAGGATACTGTGAAATTAAATCATTCCAAATTTAACTGATTTAATCAAGAAAATAAAATTATGATTTAAAAAAAAATAAAACTTATACTTTATTGAAAAAATACATGCAGGTTTGCTATAATTATTGAGAAATAAGTTGACAAAATCATTTTATAATTTCATAATAAAATATATTAACTGTAAAATGCCGTTATGAAAAATAAATTAATAAAAATATTTACTTTTTGTATACTTACTTTTTTTTATATCTTTCCTGCCTATTGCAATAATTTTGTTATTGTCTCAGAACAAACGTATAAAAAGGATATATTAAAAAAAATCGCTGTATTTGAGGATAAATCAGCAAAACTAGCTTTAAAAGAGATAATAAAACTTTCCAATCAGCATAAGTTTAAAGAAAATGAAAAGGGTAAATCAAATTTCGGAATAACATCGAGTGCAATCTGGTTAAAATTCAATATAACGAATAAAACTTCAAATTTCAAAAAATGGATTATAAACATCCGGAACAACAGAATAGCAACTGCGAGCCTGTTTTTAATTAACCGGGATAAAATTATTAAGCAATATCACACAGGATATTCGATTGATTATAAAGACAAACAGATTAAAGACAATGAAGCCACTTTTAAAATAAGCATTAATAAAAATGAGATATACACTGTTTTTATAAGATTACATACACCATATACTTTATCTATTCCCATAACAGTTTATATGCCGGAAGAGTATGAGAAAAGAATAAACATTGATAGCGTCTTTCTTGGAATATTAATCGGCATGCTTCTGGTTTTAATTTTATATTATGCTTTCGTGTATTTCAATTTAAAAGATAAATCGTATTTATATTTTATTTTACTCATTGTGTTCTGGCTGCTTTACCAATTTGATTTTTTTGGAATTTCTTCAAAATATTTTTTTCCGGCAAATAAATATTTAAAATCAAGGTTTCCATTAATTATTCTTGGAAATGTTATAGTTTTTTTCTATTTATTTTCGATTCAGATAATGCGTATCAGAAAATATTTTAAACGAATTCTGCCATATTTATACGTTATTATTATTTTTTCTTTTTCTTACTCGTTGCTTGCTATAATACCCGGAACAAATATCCGTGTAATTTATAGATATGCATTGATTGTTAGTTTAATAGCAATTATTGTTTCATATTTAAGTATTTTTGTTTATATCAAAACCAAGCAAAGAGTTGTTGTATATTATATAATAGCTTTTTCATTAGGTTTGGCAGGGCCTTTATTAAAAGCAATACTATCTAAAGGATTATTGCCTTTCAATTATATTGCATATTATGGTATGCCTATAACTAATACTCTGGCTTTTTTAATATTCGGATACGCATTAACTGATAAAATAAGGAATTCACTTTTAGAGAAACAAAGGTCAAATATATTAGTAAAAGAGAATGAAGAACTTGAAAAAGAAATTGATTTGAGAAAGCATGCGGAACATGATTTACTAAAAAACAAGAAGGATCTTGAAAGATTGTTCGATGTTTCCCCTTTTCCTCTAGCAATATTAACCATTGAGGATATTATAGTTGTGAGGGCTAATAAAGCTTGTGAAGGTTTTTTTCAGGGCAAAGTGGAACAAACTTTAGGAAAAACCCCTGATATGTTTTTCAATCCCATTGAACAAAAATTCCGTTTACTTGATTTACTAAAAGAAAGAGGCCTTGTTGAAAATTATGAAACAAGGTTTAAGACTTTTGAAAATGAAGAGCGTTTTGCTTTATTAAGTATTTATTCAACTGAATATAACGACATTCCTTCATATATAGTAGGTATTGCAGATATAACAGCTCTAAAACAGGCGCAGTTGGAAATAAAGCAAAATGAAAAAATGTTCCGTGATATGTTTAATAAACACTCGGCAATTATGTTTATTACTGAGCAAAAAACATACAAAATCATAGAAGCAAATAATGCTGCAAGTAATTTTTATGGATATTCAAACAAAGAATTTAAGAAAATGATTGTGGATGACTTAAATATTTTACCATTTAATCAAGTTAAACATGAACTTAAATCAGGCTTTGCTAAGAATCAAAAGTATTTTGTTTTTAAGCATAAATTAAAAAACGGAGAAGTAAAAGATGTAGAACTTCACACTACTCCAATTTTACTGCAAAACCGAAAAGTATATTTTTCCATTATTCACGATATAACGGAAAGGGTAATGTATCAAAAAGCGCTTAGGGAAAGCGAAGAGTTGCACAGGTTTATTGCTGAAAATACAAAAGACGTTTTATGGGTTATGGATGAAAATCTTCAATTAACGTATATAAGTTCCAGTGTATTCGATGTTCATGGCTATACTCAGGATGAGATAAAAACAATGTCAATCAAGGAATTAATGACGGGCAAGTCTTTTTTCAATGCAATGAGAGCTCTTGTAATGAAATTAAAAAAGCCGGATAATAATGATAAACCGCTTAAAATAGAAATCAGGTTTATTAAAAAGAACGGCGAATTCTTCTGGGCTGAAATTAATAGTAACACTCTTACAAATGAAAAAGGGGAGCTTGTCCGCGTTGTAGGCAGTACCAGAGATATTACCGACCGTAAATTAATGGAAAAAGAAATCATTTTTACCAGAGATGAAGCGGAAAAAGCAAACAGGTTAAAAACAGAATTTATGGCTAACCTCAGCCATGAAATAAGAACTCCGATGAATGCTATTTTAGGTTTTTCCCAAATTCTTGAAAAGAGAATAACCGATGAAAAACAAAAAGAATTTCTATCAATTATTTCAGCGAGCGGAAAAACTTTACTTAAACTCATTAATGATATATTGGATATTTCTAAAATTGAGGCAGGGAAGATTGATTTAAATTATTCTGTTGCGGATGTAAGGGAATTAATAAATGAAATTAAAAATACCTTTGAATGGAAAATCAAGGAAAAAGGCCTGGATTTTATAATCCGTGTTTCTGAAAATGTACCTGATAATTTATTAATAGATGAGTTAAAGATGCGGCAGGTATTATTTAATCTTGTGGGAAATTCTGTGAAATTTACTGAAAACGGATATATTAAAGTTTCAATGGATATTGAAATACCGGAAACTGATGAAATAGAGATGAACTTAATTTTAAATGTGGAAGATACGGGAATCGGTATTCCATTTAACAGACAGGAGCAAATATTCCACGCTTTTATTCAGGCAGCTTCATCCCATTATTCGCAGAATGAAGGTGCCGGGCTTGGGCTGGCAATAACCAAACGCCTGGTTGAATTAATGAACGGGAAGATTAACTTAAACAGTGAACCGGGAAGGGGAAGTTCTTTTAGTGTTGTAATACAAAATGTTAATACTTCTTTTATAGATTTTAATGATACTGAACAAGATGTAGAATTACAGCAAAATATAGAAGAGTATAATTTTAAAGGCACTAAAGTATTAATTGCCGATGATTTAAAACATAATAGAGAGGTTGCAAAATACTTTTTAGAACTATATGGAATTGAAGTT
Source organism: uncultured Spirochaetia bacterium (assembly GCA_937960625.1). GTDB lineage: Bacteria > Spirochaetota > CALGPD01 > CALGPD01 > CALGPD01 > CALGPD01. Next base: position 37,617 of record CALGPD010000272.1, read on the forward strand.
TATACAGCAGAACAGGGCAATGATGCTGTTAAGATGTGCATGAATATTTTACCGGATATTATATTTATAGACCTAATAATGCCGGAGTTAGACGGATTTAAGGCAATTGAAACTATAAAAAGCACCGGGCAATTTAATAATATTCCAATCTTAGCAGTTTCTCCGGCAGAAAATGGAGATAATAAACGCCGTGCCTTACAGGCAGGCGCAGACTTTGTATTGGTAAAACCCGTAACAAGAACGTATTTATTAAAAATTATTTCAGAGGCAATTAAAACTAGGCAGTGATACTTTTATAGTAGGCAGGCAAATAAAAACCGGCTTGATAAAATTCATAAAAGCCGGAATTATTAACATGAGTTTTGATTTATTAAAATTTTTTATTGAACCGGTCAGGTTTATGTCACCCTTGATTGAAAGCAAAGCAATCCCATTTGGTTTATCTGCAACGAGATTGCTTAGTCACTTACGTTTCCTCCAACAACATAATTTTTAGAAAAGTGTTGGAATTTTTTAAAAATCGAGTTTCACGTTATTAGATTATTTTTCAATACTATTTTATACCTTCAAGGCTTTTTATAAATCTACTAGAGCCGTCTTTAAGAACGTCTTTTACAACGCCGTCAAATGTGCCACTCATCATACCGAGATTCATGGCAGCAATTTCCACTTTACCATCTGTCTTTTCATAAACAGAAATTCCCATCGGCATCATAACAGACATTGGTTTATTTTCATCGTTTTTTATAATTGAATACCCGCCCTCAGGATTACAGAAATATAGAACTTTTAGCTTTGTCATGTCTTTAAGCCCGTGTTCGTGATATTCTTTTTGCAAATCTCTGGTGTCAGGTATCTCCCACTTATTGTTAATTGCGTTTTGCTCTAATTTTTTTACGGTTTCATCGAATGGGAGCTTGCTTGTATAAGTGCTGAACATCATTTTCTGCATTAAATTAGCGCTCTGTATTGCTTTTAAGATTTTCTTTAAAGTTTCTTTTTCTCCCACAGCCTGCTTAATAAATTCTATTAAACCTTCAGCGGTAATCTCTTTAAGCATTGCCGCCATCATTTCAGGAAAAAATTCATGTAAATCAATACCCTCCATCATAAGAGGCATCATCTTCATCATCATTTTCTCCCGTTTCTTTTTACCTAACATTTTAACGAATAATTTCATCACACCCATTTAGTTTTCCTCCTTATGAAGTGAGTTTTTTAAAATACTTGCCAGTTTTTTTATAAAACGATTTCTTTGTTCTTTTTCAATAAACGGTATCAAATTTTGAGCACAGTGAGGGAAAACAGATTGCATCATGGTTAGAATATTATCCTTCATATCAGGATTTTTTTCAAACATGGGAATCATGGTTTTTGTCATTACTTTTGGCATGTTCTCTGCCATCATCGGCATCATAGGTCCCATTTTTTTCATCATGGCAGGCATAAGCACTGACATAACCATTTCCATCATGGGCTGCATTTGTTCCATTTTTTCAGGCATTTTTTGCATCATGTTTTCGTGCATGTTCTCTAATTTGCTTTTTAATTCTTCATCTTTCAATAAGGTTGATAAAAAGTTGAAAACGTTGTATAAACTAATTTCACTACCCATTTTTTTTAGCATATTAGGTATCATTTTTAAAAGATCCACATCTTTCATCATGGTAGGCATCATCTTAAGCATTAATTGTTTCCGCTCTTCAGCAGGCAATGCCTTAACCATACCTTTCATCATCATACTCATCATAATTTTACTCCTTATCAGTAGAGATTCCGTCAATGTATACTTTATTTTTTTGCGCGAGTTTACCGAGTACAAAAATAGCGCTTTGTTTAGATATTTTAAACTCGTTAGAAACATCTTCAGGAGTTATACTTTCCTTGTCCTTGGCTAGTTTAATAATTTCATCCTCAAGTTGAATTAACCAATCCTCAAATAGAGTTCTAAGTTCGGGAGTAGCATACTCGGCTATCTCATTTGTCTGTATTACTCTATCAGTATTATTGACTTTTGTTCTTCCGCAATTTTTTTGAATATGCTGTTTCATATTTTTCATCATATCTTTATCATTTTCTTTCATATGCTTTTTCATACGATCCATGCATTTTTCCATCATTTTAAAATTTTTTTTCATTATATATCCTCCTATTACATTTATATAACTTTATTGTTGTAAATTTATTTTTTGTTCATTTTTCGCCACCAAGGCGGACATCTGAACATCGGTTCGTCACTTAACTGCTCTTCAATATTCTGTGCCATATCTGATAAAATGCCAAGTACATCGAGTAATTGCGGGTCAGTTACCCGGTAATATATAAAAGGCCCTTTTCTCGTTACTGATAACAAACTATTATCTTTCATTGCTTTTAGATGATGCGAAACTAGTGGCTGAGAAAGATTAACTTCAGCAACAATTTCCGATACAGCCAGTTCTTTATCTCCAATTAAATGGAGAATTTTAAGCCTGTTTGCGTCACCCAAAATCTGCAGCAGTTTTTGTAATTTTTTCACATCCTTCATATTAACACCTATTTATATAAATGTCCGCTTATATAAGCCTCTGTTTATATTCTATGTCATAAATTGAATTTTGTCAAGGGAGCTCAATAATTTTATTGTGTTTTTTTATTTTTTAATAATGTTATGTAAAAATTAACATATACTAGTAATGTGATTTGGTTTTATTCAAAAATTTGGAGAACAACAATACAATATTTAATATATTTTAAAAAACTAGATATTCTGCTTGACAAAACGCAAAAAAATTTAAAAATAAAAGTTAATATTTTTTTAGGGAGAATTATTTATGAAGAAAAACACAAGGTTAATTTCAATCACGATTATTTCAATTTTTTTGCTTTTGAGTTGCGGTGGACGAGATTTTAAATACAAAAAACAAAAGTTGACTTATCAGGATTTAGACTATGAACTCAATGTAAAATATTTAAACTTAGACAACTATGGAAAAATTGCTTACGTTGATGAGGGAATGGGTAATACTACACTATTTCTTGTACACGGTGTAGGTACATATATTAAACATTGGCTGTATCAAATCAATGAACTCAAAAAGAAATACCGTGTTGTTGCTGTTGATATGCCGGGTTATGGTAAAACAGGTTATTCATCCGGTGTAAATTATACAACCATATATCATGGTAAAGCCATGGCTGCGGTAATAAAGAAACTTGGTTTAAAAAATGTAATTCTAATTGGACACTCTTATGGCGGAAATGTTGTAGTTGAAATGTCTGATTATTCAGGTCTTAATATTATAGGCATGATAATGATTGCTCCTCAAGGATTACAAAAACTAAATCGCCACGATATTCAATATTACGACAACAATTTAAGAGGAATGCTTAAATATGATTTCAGTATTAAGGCAAATATTAATACATGGTTTGATTATTTAATCAGTAAACAAACTAAAATAACTGATAATTATTTACGGGAGCTATTAGGCCTTATATATTCAGGCGCTTACAGAGATACCGTTAAGGTTAGAACTCAAGTATTAATGTTTCAACAACGGAAAAGATATAATAACGTATTGATTTCAAAATTTCAAAGATTTAATAAACCCAATATGTTAATTATCGGCAAAGATGATAGAATTGTACCCGGATTTGCTCCAAGTCAAATGCGTGCTCCCCGGCCTAGTGAATATTTTTCTCTTTTTTGTAATACGAACTCAAAATGTAAATTAAAACTCATTAGCGGTTGCGGGCATATGGTTCCTATAGAATTACCAAACACTGTTAACAGTTTAATTAAAAAATTCGCGAATGCTTTAGAAACAGTTAAATAAACATTAAAATATATGAGCTTAGCAACCTATGGTTTAAACCGTAGGTTACTAAGCTTTTTTAATCTAGCCAAATTCAGCAAATAATTTTAATTTTATTAAGCAATAAGTATTATATACTGTGCTGAAATGGTTTTGTCAGGTAATATTTTTAATTAACTTTTTTTTCGTTTTATATTGTTCATAATTTATTTACATTTCCTTTTATAAACTAAACAGGCAGGAACATTCATGTCAGAATTATTCAACCTAATTTTTAAAACCCTCGCGGGTAACATTTTCCTAGTTGTCGTGAGCTTTGCGTTACTTTATTATGGAGCTGATCTTCTGGTCCGGGGAAGTGTAACCATAGCGACGAATTTTGGGGTACAAAAGTTAATCGTGGGCATGACTATTGTGGCATTCGGAACATCCATGCCTGAATTTACAGTAAGCCTTTTTGCTAAAATTAGAAATTCAACGGGTATTTCCGTAGGTAACGTTATCGGGTCAAACATTGCGAATATTGCATTAATTTTGGGAACAGCGGCGTTAATACGGCCCCTAGATGTTCATCTTGAAGTTATTAAGGTAGAGCTTCCTTTATTATTTGCTTTCACTGTTATTTTTAACATGCTGTGTTTAGACGGTATTGTATCGGTTATTGACGGCGTGATATTGCTTTCAATATTCTCCGGATATATGTATTTCCGAATTGTCCGCGGCAAGAAGGGCAAAGAAGTTGAAGTTGAAGAAGTAGACGAAATAAAAGCAGGTACACCGAAAATAATATTATTAATTATAATCGGTATCGTGTTACTCGTTGCGGGTTCCGATTTGTTAATCCGGGGCGCGGTTTTTATCGCTGTAAAATTTAATGTTAATAAAATAGTTATCGGTTTAACCATGGTCGCGCTTGGAACGTCTCTGCCTGAGTTATTCACCAGTGTAATAGCGGCAATGAAAGGAGAATCCGATATTTCCATAGGCAACGTAATAGGATCAAACTTTTTTAACATCTTTATGATTTTAGGTTTTATCGCGCTTTTTGGTAATATTCAACTAACCAATGATGTTAGATATTTGCAAAACTGGATTAACTTAGGTTTAACTTTAATATTGTTCCCGATAATGTTCACGGGGAAAAAAATCAACAGGGCAGAAGGTTTGTTTTTCCTTACTTTCTACGTTGTTTATATTTTAAACCTATATTTTAAATGGTTTTTCGTTAGTTAGCATTAACACAGAACCTTATTTACCATACCATTTAATAAAATCAAATATATTTGATTCAATATCTTTTAATATTTTTATTGTAATGCCTTTTCCTAAATCTTCACCTTTATGACAAGGCAAAGTAGTAGTTCTGCCGTCCTTATGCCGAAAAAATTTATGGCTTCCTTTTTGGCGGACTTCACTAAAACCTAAAGCCTTTAAATATTTTACCATAATTTTATAA
>CALGPD010000273.1 GCA_937960625.1 uncultured Spirochaetia bacterium
GCGCTAAATACAGGAATGCGCTTAGAAATAAATTTATTAATAATGTAATCTCTTTTCTCTCCGGCTATATTAATCATCAATAAAGACATAACAACATCCTTTAGATAAGATTGAAAACCACAAAACTAACAAAAATAAGTAAAATGGTTAATATAGATATAGTAAGCCATAAAAAGTAATTTTGCAAGATATTTTTTATTTTTTTAATAATTATAAAATAAATACATGATAAATAAATAAACTAAAAATCTTAACCTATTTTACTTGTTTTTTAAAAAACAAACCCTTATCAAGATAATATTCTCTCATCTTTTCCCCGGGATTAGCAATTTTTAGAAAAAGTTGAAAATAGCCGTTGGGGAAAACCCGTACAATCCATGTGCTTAAAGTTCTTACTTTCCGCTTAGTACTGCCGGTACGCCAAATGCTGTTATCAGGGCCGTTATGTCTGTCAACTGAAAACTTTAAAAAATCATTTACAGTAAAAAAATGTCTATGTTTAGTTAATAAATATTTTATCCGTTTATGACGGGACTTACTGCTTTTGCTATTCCTGTAATTCCATTTTTTCATGCCCGGAAAAACGTAATGATTAGCGTGATATAAATATCCGTGTCTTTTTACAACAAACTTATTCCTGCCTCTTAGCGGCATTTCAACATGAGCTATATAATTTCTATCAGCAAGCATTACAAAGCGTGCTCCTTTATATCTTTTTATAAGCCTAACAGCCTCATGAACAGTCTTGCAGCGTTTTAAAATTTTACTAAGAAAACGTTTTGTTCTGCGATTTCTTAACCTTATTCTTCTAGGAATACTGCTTGCTGTAGCGCTTACAGCAACGAGCCCGTGCTCATTTACTCCGGCTTTTAACCCAGGTGCTTTACCTCCCCTACTGAATAATCCAACATACGAATAATACCTTCTTGAAATTTTAACCCGTAAAACCTGATAATTATCCGGTAGATAATCCCGTTGCTTTACTATAATTGTTCCCATGCCCTGTGTCTTTTTACCAGCGCTAGCCCATAAAGTGCAGGGAGTTAAATTGCCTGAAACTAAAAAAATATTTATAATAAATGAAATGAATGCGAGAATATATTTAGATTTCATTGTTTTAAATAATCTCCTTAATACTTTTAATATATTTTATTAAACACTATTATTTGAATTTTAACAAATATTTTTATTGTTACAAAAACTTAAATAAAATATAACAATTTAATATTAAGTATATTTATTGAAATATAATTTCAGGAGAATACATTGAGCAGATATTATATTGGAGTGGATTTAGGCGGAACAAAAATTTTAACCGGTGCTGTTAACAAAAAAGGAAAACTTGTCAGCCATTATAAAACCCCTACTTACAGCGAACAGGGGCCGGAACAAGTTATTTCAAGAATTAACAAAGCGATCAAAAAGGCAATTAAAGAGGCAAATTTAAAGAAAAAAGACATTGACGCTATTGGTATTGGCGCGCCCGGGCAGATTGATACTAATAAAGGCGTTGTAATTAAAGCGCAAAATTTAAAAGACTGGGTTAATATCAATCTAAAAAAAGAAGTGGAAAATGCATTCAATATAAAAACCTTTATTAACAACGATGTTAATATGGGCACAATTGGAGAGTTTGTTAAAGGTGCGGGTAAAAAATCCAAAAACGGAATTGCTATTTTCATAGGAACGGGTATCGGCGGAGGCATTGTAATTAATAACGAACTTTACAAAGGCGCAGGCGGGTATGCAGGAGAACTTGGACACGTTATTATTGACATAAACAGCAATAAAATGTGCAGCTGCGGAAACAGAGGGTGTTTTGAAGTACTTGCATCAAGAACCGCGTTATCCGAAAACATAGTTAATGAAATCAAACAGGGCCGGAAAAGCATTGTTACTAAATTGTGTGAAAACTTTACCAAACACGTTAAGAGTAAAGTTATTAGTAAAGCTTATGAACAAAATGATTTACTCACCCATGAGATGATAGAAAAAGAATGCTTTTATATAGGCGTAGCTTTAGCAAACTATATTAACGTATTTAACCCGGATACAATTGTATTAGGCGGTGGATTAATGGAAGCAATGGGCCATGAACTGCTGCCTAAAATCAACAGGTACACTCTTGAGTTTGCGTTCACAACATCGTATAAAAACTGCAAGATTAAAGTTGCGGCTTTAGGGGATTATTCCGCGATAATCGGCGCAGCAATTTATGCTAAAGAAATGTAAAGTTAATATTATTTCATTTCGCAATATATTTATTTTCTTGCATAAATTTTCAGCATATTAATACACGTATCTTTAGGGTATTTATAACCTCTAAATACTTTTTTAATAACTATTTTAACTTTTTTAGCTTTAACATCCGGAAAATTAAAATATTTTAATCCACGTGTACCGTTAAAACGGATAGCTTTAGAATAGATTTCTTGATTTTTCTTATTATAGAAAAATATTTTAGCTTGTTTTACCCTGTTATTTGTATAGAAAAGGTCGCCAAATCTAGGATCAACGTAGTCCCATCCGCCGCGCAGCCCAATTTTATAAATAGTTTTTGGTTTAATGAAATATAATCCAATCCACGCACCTATTCCCCGTTTCTTGTTAGTCACCCAAGCAGTCCGTACATCATTGTCGAATAGACAATATGTGCCGTGATAATATTTTTCACCTGTTGATTTTACCATAGAGAAAACGTTTTCCTGACTCGCTGTTGTTAAAAAAGGAATAATTACACCGGGTTCCTTGTTTTCTGCAATAATTCTGGGATTAATCATTTTATCAATAATCGCTTTATATTTATTTCTGCTTCTAATCATTCTTTGAACTCTATTTTCCAAAGAACGCCTTGAATTAAACTCTTCATCTTTCAACTCAGTGATATTTGTATATTCGAGATTGCTTGCAACTTCCCGCTTAACTTTATTTTTTATTAAAAAATGCCCTGCCCATCTTGGAATTGATTTTTTCTTAAGGAAATGATATACCGGCCCTACATAAAGTGTTGTTTTATTCTTACAATTTACTGCAAAAATTGCAAAATTTGCATCTCTTACCCGTATTTGCTTAAATATCCCTAAATAATCATTAAACCAAAGGAATGTTGAATTCCAAGTAAAATATTTAAATGCATCCTTTTCCCTATAAAACAACCGGTAATACCATCCGTCATATTGGAGCTGAGTACCACAACCTATTGCTTCACAAACTAAAGAGAGTGTCCTTTTTATAAACTGATTCTCGTTTTCTGAATATGGAATATTCATTAACTGTTTTTTTGCTAATTTCTCCAGTATTCTGTTTACCTGACCAAAAATAATAAAATAATTACTCCAAGCTTTTATATAATTATAAATCGGTGCCCTTATTTGTTTTATAATTTTCGCTGCTTTAAATCCGAGGTTTTTTAATGCATTAAAAAACCTCGGATTTGGCTCAACATAACCCTCAGGGAAATCACATAGCCCTTTATGGTAAACGCGTTTTGTATATAATTTGGTTGCGTCTTTTAACTGAACGTAACTTGAAAGCATTGTGTTCATTTTTAAATTAGCCCATGCTTTTGTTCTAATCAACGAAGGGTGATTATCCGTAATTTTCATTTGGGATGGGAATAAATAAGAAAAAGCTTTTATCCATGAATGATAAATCCCGGGGTCTTTAAAACAATTTGAATTTATTATCATTCTTCTCGTTTTTTCAAGCCGGGTCGTTATTTTTAAACCGTTTTTATTAATATCTTTTTTAAATACATTTAGAGATTCATTACTACCAAATGCAAAAGTAAGATATTCACTACATGGAAATACCTTATTAGGATTCCAGACAGTAGTTTGCAAAACATCTGCATCAATAGTATATCTTTGTCCGAATAGATTAAAAACAGGGTATTTCATATGCATTGCAATTGCTCTTCTACTGAACTTTGTTACTGCACTGAATATTTTTTGAACACCAATTTTTTCTCTTATCATTTCATTAACAATGCGTTGGTAATATTTCGGTTTAACTAATTTTTTTAATGAAACCTTATTACGCTTGACAAAATCTCTAAGTTTAACAATTGTTGCATTATCAGATTGTCCTATGATTAATTGAAACATATTATTTATTTCATTCCATTTTCTGAGTAAACCTGATTTATATAATGCATTCTGAAGCATGAAAGCCATAATACCGTTTGCTTGCGATTTAAACGTTAAATACGCTCTTCCCATCCAAATCATTGCTTTAAAATAATTAGTTGAATGTTCATTTTTCAGATATCTTCCGGATGCGGAAAAATCAACAAAGTTAAATCTTCTTATATGGCCAAAAAAGTTCACGTTGTTTAAAGTTCTTCGTGTGCGGATTCTTCTTAAAAAATAATTCACATACCTATTTCGTGATGATTTTATTCCATTTAATAAGTAGATTGCAGTTTTCAAATAAGTTATCACATGGCGCTTAGCTACTTTTAACATGCGATGTCTATAATATCTTCTTAGAACGTGATTTTTAAGACGGTACAAAAAATATTTCAATTGAGGGTAAAAATATTTTAGTTCTATTTGTTTTAAAATTGTGTTAAATGAACTGTAGAGTGCATGCAAAATTGAATCAGTCGTTATAAAAACGGGTAAATGATTTCTATATATTAGTCTATACAGTTTTGGAATGGGTTTTGACAAAAAATCTTTTAATACAATAAATCCATTTCTATTAAGTGCATTTATATGTGCATCTTTAAGAGCGAATATTTTTTTAATCTTTTTAAAATATCGTGCATTCTTAACGTCAAAAGGCATTCTTTTTAGATAGTTAATAGTTTTATACCGTTTATAAAACTCACTTACTGATTTAGCGTTATTCTTATAGCTTTTAAAATAGAAGCCGACATTTTTACTATTATTTTTGCCGTTCATCGAAGAAAAAGAAAACATTAGTATAAATATTAATACCTTTTTCATTTAATCCTTCCTAATCACCTAACATTGAAATTTATACTATTTTAGTATTTAAATATTGACATGTCAATTCATTTAAGTAATCGGCGTAGCAATTTATGCCGAACAACTTATACGCTAATTTGCGTTTAAATCAAAGCATAAAATGTATTCTTTACCGCAGGTGAAAAACTTTTTAGAAATGGTTATGCATAAATTTCCCGTTGCAAGAGAAATATAGTCTTCGGTAATATACTTTTCCATTCCCGCTTTCAGGAATAAATAATAGTCTTTCAAAGAATGGTCAGATTGTTTCGGCGCAGGCTGAAAAATTAGGCGTTTTTCATTTATTACTGCTGTTTCATTATAAATCGTTTCCGTACACTGAATCCCTCTATCATCAAGAACGTAAAAACATTCCACAGCCGGATACTTTGACATCGCGCTTAATAAAACGCCCTCAAAAAAATCTTCAGGTAAATGGGTTAATTTTTCAACAATTTCTTCGGTAATTGCATTTGATAATTTACACCTTTGCTTAAATGAATCAACCTTTTCCAAAATCCGTTTGCGGTAATTAACAGACATACCGGATATTTTATCATTAAGTTCAAATAAAACCTTTTGTTCAATCTCCTGCTTTGGTTTTGCAAAAAAATACCCCTGAAACATATCAGCGCCGAGTTCAAAGGCTTTTAAAGCTTCTTCAGCCGATTCAATTCCTTCCGCAACGACTAATGCGCCAATTTTCTTTGATAAGCCCTTAATGCTTCTAAAAATTTCCTGTTTATAATACTCTTTATCAAGGCCTCTGATAATAGACATGTCAATTTTTAATATATCCGGTTCAAGCAAATGTATTCTTGATAAATTAGAATCCCCTGAACCTATATCATCAACTGCAATGAGAAATCCGAATTCCTTATAATTTTTGGTAAACCTTTTTAATTCACTTAAATTTTTAACCCGTGATTCTATTATCTCAATAACAATATTTCCGGGATTAATCGAAAATTCATGAGCAAGGTCTCTAATAAAATTTGAACCTACTACACCGTGGTCAACAAGGGAAGTGCTAATATTTACAAAAAATAAATATCCACTGTGCATATCATTAATTATTTTAAAACTTTCAAATGCTTTTCTTCTGCAAAGCCTGTCCAGTTCGAGTAATAACCCCTGTTCCTCAGCTGATTTGAATAAAATTTTTGGCGGAATTAACTCATCACTGTTCGGAGAAAATCCACGGCAAAGAGCCTCCATGCCCACGGAAACTTTTCTACGCAAAGAAATAATTGGCTGAAAATGTGCAATAACACTTTCAGACTCCAATATCCTCTTAATATCAATACGATTTTCACTGCGGGCTTCTATCATACAAGGTACCTTATTATTATTTGCCTCAACCCTGTATACTTAATATCTGCGTAAGCGAATGTTAAAAATAGATATTACTAATAAACATAATTAATAATATTTTATACTTAAATAAATTACAATTAAACTTTTTTATTATTTTAATAATTTTGTAATTACTTATTCAGTTTTACATTTTTCTTCTGTTTGGCTTTATATATAACGTTTAAAAACGCAGGTATAACAGTTATCGAACAAAACGTTGCTACCCACATTGTAATAAAAACGAGCAATCCGGTATTAAATACGGGCTTAAAGACTGAGAACAATAATACTGAAAAACCCAACGTGATTGAAAGCGTTGTAAAAATGATTGCCCTACCTGATTTACGCGTTGCGTTTATGGTCACATTTAGCAAGTCATCACCCTTCTTCAATTCACTTAAGTAAATATGAATATAATGAATGGTATCATCAATACCGATACCGATTGCAATTGATCCTATTACTGAAGTAGGCGTATCTAATTTAATACCGAAAAATCCCATAACACCGAAATTAAATAACACTGTCATTCCCAAGGGCAAAATGGCAATAATTGCAGCATAGATTTTCTTATACGAAACGAGAATTATAATAAATACTAAAAACAACGAGAATGCTAAAGTTATGGCCTGACCTTTAATTACTATAGAGTTTAATTCAACTTTTATTGAAGTAAATCCGGTATACTCAACGTCATAGATATTTTTATTAATATTCTTATCAAGATATCTTTTACAAGTATCTAAAAAATTCTTTGAAAACATTGAACTGGATTCTTTTATTTGAATCAATATTCTCGTTTTTCTTCTATCTTTTGTCAAATAATTCTTAGTTTCATCTGAACGGAAACTCGTTACATATGAATTAACGAGTTCTATGGTTGCAGGAGTTTTATAAAAAGCAGGGTTACCAAAATTAAATACTTGATTGATACGCTTAACCGTATCGACTATTGAAATTACTTTTCCCACATATTTAGAGCCATATGTGCTTTTTCTATGTAAATACTTTTTAAAATCATCAATTTTGTACAATAATTCAGGGCGCAAGGCACCGGCTTTAATTTCATTATATTTTTTTTCTGCTTGTAAATATCGTTGCTTTGAGATGCTATTTTCATTGAATTTTTTCTGTAGTTGTTCAAATTCAATTTTATTTTTTTTATAAAGTGCATCCTTAACTTTAATTACAACAGAAAGCGTTGTTGTACCGCCGAAATTACTATTTAAAAATTTATCTGCCTTTCTAATATCTGTGTCCTTATTAATAAAACGGAGGTTATCCATATCAACAACGATTTTACCCGCGCCATAAATAGCCACAAAAATTACTACTATAAATACGGCGATGTATATCAAACGGTTTTTATACGTTGACTTTCCAATCCATTCAAGAATATTATCAACACGCCGGGATTTTATTTTATTTTCATTCTGATATGTGGTTTTACTTTGCTTTTTATTTTTACCTAATCTTAGAATTGTACTTATGAATATAACAGACAAAATAAAAGCTAAAAATACACCTAATGTAGAAAAAATGCCAAGTTCTTTAAGTGGTCTCATCTCATTAAAAATATTAGAAGAAAAACCGGCCATGGTAGTTAAAGCAGCGAGAACTACAGCGAGACCAATTTTACTAATCGTTTCTTTTACTGCTTGGTCTTTATTTAATCCCAAATGAATATCAGTAAAATAATGCGTTATTATATGTATTCCATAGGAAGTACCTACGGCAATTAATACAACTGGCAAAAGATTTGAGATGATACTTATTGGTGTATTTGACAAGGCCATTGAACCTAGAGTCCAAAGCACTACGATAAGCACGGTTATTAAAGGAAGTACTACTCCGATAATTTTTCTAAAAGAAATGTATAAGGAAATAATTACAATAATTATAACAAAAGGTATAAGCCGCTTCATATCCTTGCGCACACTTTTCCCCATATAATTAAGCAATACGGGCTCTCCAGCCATGTGGATTTCAATATTTTTTTTCTTTAAAACACTTTTAATATCTTTTTTAAGAAACTTAAATACTCTGTCAATTTCAGCATTGTGTATATTAGGCACAAAGCGCACTATTATTAATGTACTTTTTTTATCCTTAGAATATAAAAGCCGTTTCTGAAAGCCCCAGTTTAATAGACGGTTTTTTAGCAGAACTAATTTTGAATTTGTTAGTTTTTCGTTTTTAGTAATTTTAACTAAGTCTTCTGATTTAATTTGTAAATTTAGAGAATCATTTGCTCTTTTGATAAACTTTTTATAAGGAAAGTTTTGTGAAATCCCTTTTGCTGATTTTAAACTAATTCCTGTAAGTTTTGAAAATTTATTCACATCTGTTACAAGCATTTTAAGAGATTTTTTATCCAAAGTGTAAAACTCAAGAACATAAGCTAAGAATAAATCAATTTGCTTTTTATCAACTTTTGAAAATAATTTATAAAAACGCGTTTTATCTACAAAATCTCCGGTAGCATAATCTACTTCTGTATATGACCTGATATCATCAATCCACACACTTTTATAAAGTCCGTTTTTATCAACTTCAATTGTAAATAATTTATGAACCTGTTCAATTTTGTTTTTATTGTTTTTAAAATATTTAACAATAGCCCTGACATGATTTAAAGATTGTGCTTTTTCCTCCTGCTCTTCATCATCAGTATCAGCAGACCGTTTATTTACACTCTCCTGAGGTTTTTTCTGAGTATTGGAAGAATTATCAGGCTCATGATCAGTATCATCACTATCAGCGCCGGTATCAGCAGATTTTGTACTTATACCTAATCTGGATGCAAAAAGTTTTTCATTTGTTAATGTATTTTTTAGGTTTTTCAAAGTGAAATCAGATTTCCCCATTTCAGTAAGTAAAAAATTGAATAATATTTTTTTATGCTTTTTATTCAAATCAACTTTTGAAAATAATAAATTTTTAAGTATTTCGTTGTTCACTTTATTAATTTTATCAGTCAATTCGTAAACAGCTTGAACAACGTCTTTTGAGAATGAACTCTTTCCTTTTAAAGCAATTATGACACCACTTGAGGATCCAAATACGTTTTCATATTTTTCATATCTTATTCGCACAGGATTTTTTCTGTTCATGTAGTTTGTCAAATCATTATCAACTCTTATGCGCGTCCTGATAAAATAAATCATAATCATAGTGATGATTAAAACGAATGATATTATAATCCATGTTTTACTTGTAATTTGCATTACGAAGCTAACTAAATTGTTTTTAAATTTACTGTCATTATTTTTCATTAGATAAATCTCCTTTATATTTTAAACCGTTAAAAATAAATTCATATAATATATTCAATTTTTCTGCTGAAAGAGCTTTTTGTTTTAAGTGAATAATGTGGAAATTTAAAAAACCGGTAACACATCCTACTATAATTCTAAAAACTTCTTTACTGTCTCCGGAGTAATGAAAATACCCCAGTTCACGGCCTTTTTCAAAATGCATTGCGTTGTATTCATGTACTTTTTCTATAGCTTTAAGGAGTTTTTCAACATAAACATCTTCCTCATTTAAAATAAAGCTGCTTATTTCAATTATGAAAATCCTAAATAATCCCGGATATTGCACAAAATTACTTATTAATAGCTTCAATCTTTCGAATAAAAGTTTATCGATAGGATAATTATTTTCAACAAGCATCTCATCAATTTTCATTATTGAATCAAGATGCATTTCAAAAATAGCAAGAATAATTTCAGCTTTGTTCTTAAAATGATGATACAAACTTCCCATTGAAATACCGGCTTTTTTTACAATATCTCTGGTAGTTGCATTTAAATACCCTTTCTCTCCAACGACTTCAATAGTTGATAGAATAATGCGTTGCTTAGTTCTCTCTGCTTTTGATAATTGTTTTTTACCAATGTATTTTTCAAAATTCTCAAACATTTTCAACCCTCTAAAAAATCGAGCGCTCGCTCTGTTTTATAATATTAACTTTATTTACTTAATTCAGTCAAGTTTAATATTAAATTTTCTTATAAAATTTTTAGAAAAAATCAAATTTATTTTAACCTTTCAATATTTGAGGTGTCTAACTAAATGTAAATGAGAATAAATCAATAGGAGATACAAAATGAAAACAAAAACTAAATTATTTTCAATTTTAACAGTAATAGCATTATTCCTTGGATTGACAATATCCGGGTTTGCTAGGCCGGGAAGAGGACGTGGAATGCGTAGACGCGGGCATGGCAGAATGCATAGGCACCACAGACGAGGGCCGGGACATATGTTTGTAAGAGCATTAGCTAATCCGGAAATAAGAAAAAAAGCCGGTATTTCAGAAGCAAAAGCTAAAAGAATATTTAATTTATTATTAAATACTAAAAAAAGAATTATCCCTTTAAAAGCTAAAATCCGCGTTAACAGGATTTCAATTAAACAAGAGTTTATGAAAAAAAATGTAAGTAATGCACGTATTAAAAGCTTATTAAAATCAAGCCATGATACTAAATGGAAAATTATTTCTCTTCGAATGTCTACACGAATAAGAATCACTAAAATACTTACATATAAACAGCGCACAGCACTAAGAAAAGTATTAATGGAAAGATTTAAACGTAAACATTTTAAACGCCGTGGACCTCGCAGAGGAAGAAGAGGTTTTGGAAATAGAAATAGAGGAAGATATACCCCAGAAGGAAGATAATCTTATTGATTATCTACTCTCAATAACCCCCTTTAACTTAACCCCGGATTTCCCGGGGTTTTTTTATTTGCCCTTTGTAAGCCTTGCTTTTAAATCCAACAATACTTTTTCAAGTTTTTCATTATCCATCTCCACATCTCCCGTTGGATATATTTTTTCTGAAAAAAAGACTTTAACTTTAGAAAAGGGAAGAGGAATAAACATTTTATCCCATGAACTTTTAGGTCTAATGGCTTTAGAAGCTTCAGCACCCACTGCGATTACAGGAACTTTGCATTTATTTGCGCACTGCATAGCGCCTTTACGTACAGTATAAGCAGGGCCAAGCGGGCCGTCAACAGCGAATGCAGGAATTGCGTTTTCATCACGCACGGATTTAATCATTTTTATTAGCCCGGCAACGGGTTTTTTTCTATGGTCACCGGTTTTATAGTTTCCGCCGAGTAATTTTATAGTACGCCCAAGCATAATACCGTCTAAGGACGGGCTTACTAAAACATCAACTCTTTTTTTACTTACAATATATTTATTAAAAAATCCAATTAGCGGAATTAAGTCACCATGAAAAGAAGCAATAATTACAGGTTCATTTTCACATGTTTTAATAAAATCTTTATGCCCAAAAAAATTTTTACGTGAAAATAAATATATCAATTTTATTAATAAAGCTAAAATAGGAGGAATAATATACGTTAATAATATACGTTTCATTATATATTCATTTGAGAATAAATATCCATAGCAACTTTTAAAGTTAATAAATCCATCTCACCATTAATAAAAGGCTCGGTTTTATCCAAAATACAGTCAATATAATGTTCAAGTTCAAGTTTTAATGGATTATCCTTATGAATAAACACCCTCTCAATTAAACTCTCTTGAGAATAACGGATTTCTTCTTTGTTAATAAAATATTCCTGTGAAGGCTGTCTGTGTATTTGAATATCCTGAGTAGCATAATCAAGAAACACATATGAGCTTTCCTGGCTTACTGACAGTGTCCTGATTTTTTCATCCGTTACCCTGCTTGCTTTAATATCCGCTATACAGCCATTATCAAACTCTATGATAGCAGCAGCAACGTCTTCATGGTTTGAATAAACCTTACTGCCGAAAGCCGAAACTTTATTAACGTTACCCCGACTTACAAGGCTTAAAACAATATCAATATCGTGTATCATTAAATCTAAAATAACTCCAACGTCTTTAATTCTATTGCTGCGTGGAGATAATCTTCTTGCTTCAATAAGATATGGATTTTTGATGATTTTATTCCTGAGTTCGGTTACTGCGCCGTTAAACCGTTCAATATGCCCTACTTGAAGAATTAATTTCTTTTTTGCAGCCATGTCTATTAATTTTTCAGCGTTTTCAACCGTATCTGTTAAAGGCTTTTCAATTAAAACGTGCTTACCCGCTTCCATTGCTTTTATTGCAATTTCAAAATGAGTACTCGTTGGCGTGGCAATTACAACAGCATCAAGATTTTTTAAAAAATCATCAAAATCATTATAAAAAGTTGTTGAATACTGTTTAGCCAGTTCCTGCTTAGTATCATCCGTATCAAAGATACCGGCTAATTCAACATTATTTATTAAAGATAATACGTTTATATGATACCGTCCCATATGTCCGCTTCCGCAAACACCGACTTTAAGTTCAGACATTTAACCTCCAACATGATTGTAGAATAAAAAATATTCTATCCAAATATTTCGCTTAAAATATATCTAATTTAATATAGAAAAATAACTTTTACCGGAAAAACTGAGAATTATTTATTAACACTCTTTAATATTGCACGGTAAGCGCCTATTACAGCGGGAATAAAAGCTGATAAACTCCCTGCTAGTACTGCATAAATACATATCAATCGTGCTTTTGCTGAATTGAATGAAAAAATACTCATAAAAGATTTTTTTGTATCCATTTTAAATGTAGATAAAATACTTTTTACTTGTGCAGGAAGCATTTTTAAAAATGATGAATAATTTTTCGGTACATATTTAACTATAAATTCCTGTGCAAGATAATATCCGATTATTGCACAAATTAGGGATATATACGTTGCTTCTAACACGATTAAAATAATTACTTTTATTCTCGATGACCCGAAAAACCGGTACAACCCGATTTCCTTTTCCCGGCGTTTTATTATATAAAGAAAAGCAAAGAAAACTATTAAACATGATAAAAATAAAATTATCAATGAAAAAATAATTACAGGAATTTTAAAGGTTTTCGCGGCACTGTTTATCATTTTTGAAACATTTCTATATTGTTTTACTTCTCTATCCAAAACGAGATTGAAGTGTGCCGGATATTTTCTTTTAAGTTTTTGCAAAGCAGTTACAACGGAATTAAAATGCGTTGCGTCTTTTATAAATATAAACGCAGATTCAAAAGTATAACCTATATATCTACCCTGGAACTTTATCTTGGTTCTCGTTACTAATCTCGATGGCAGAGAGATACCGCTGGTTATATCAGGGTCAGTAAAACCCACTACTACGGCTTCACGTTCTTCCGCATTTTTCAAATTTACTCCAAAAGTAGATTTACCTAAGAACAACTTAAACCTGAACCCTCTATACCCGTTAGCCGCTGTAGCACGGAAAAACTGTTCATTAATTGATACCGCAGCATCCGCGGAAACGCTCATTTGCTGAAAAGCAGTAATTATAAATTTGCTTACAAGTACAGGAACAAGTTTACCCCTTGCCTGAAACCTCCAATTAAACATACGCCTAAACTCAGGAAAAATATATTTATATGCCAGCCGCGTCGGTAACCCGTTAGCAATAACATCCATTTTCATTGCCATGGTTAATATAGGAAATTCCGCTGAAATGGGGTAAGTTACTTTTTGTATAGGAACAACGCTTTTCACGCCTTTTATTGATAAAATGTGCTTCTTTATAAAAGGCCATGTTATATTTCGTTGAGCATGAACCTTTCTACCGCTAAATTTATTTAAAGGGTTTGAAAAAATCTTTCCGCGTATTTTAATCCTTGTGGCAGGTATTTTTGAATATACGTTTGATTTTGCCATTTTTTCTACGCCATCACCGAAAATCGTTGCAATAATTACGGAAAAAACACCTATTGTAATTCCAAGGCCGATTAATAAACCTCTAAGCGCATTTCTCCTTGTATTCATTAAAAATACACGCACAGGATTTACAACAGCGTTAAAAATTAATTTTAAATATTTTAGAATAATACTTTTAACTTTATTTATATCGATATTCATTTAAACACTTTCCATTGATAATAAATCATTGCTGTTATAATTTTTCAAAACACCTTTTTTCAATTCATAGGCTTTATTCGCATGAGTTACAATATTTTTATCGTGAGTCACAACTAAGAAAGTAATATTATCGTTTTTATTTAAATCGATAAAAATATTATTAATCTCTCCGGCAGTATCTGCATCGAGATTTCCCGTTGGCTCATCCGCAATTATTAACTTCGGTTTATTTATTAATGCTCTGGCGATAGCACACCTTTGAAGCTGGCCTCCTGAAAGCATGGCAGGAAAAAAATGTTCCTTACCTTCCAGCCCAACTTTTTTTAGTATGTTTATTCCGTATTTTTTATGATTGACCGGAGAATGTGAAGTAAACTTAAAGGGTAAAATAATATTATCCAAAACGCTTAGATAATCGATTAAATTAAAATTTTGAAACACGAATCCAATATTCTTCCGGCGGAAGCGGCTTTTAAAAAAATCAAAATTTGACAGGCGCTTATTTTCAAAATACATCTTACCCGAAGAAGGTTTTAACATTCCCGCTATTATATTTAAAAGCGTTGTTTTACCCGAGCCGGATTTTCCCAGTATTACAGAAAAATCTCCCCTGTTAATTTCCATGTTAATATCGTGTAAAACTTTTGTTCTTTTAAAATGGTATAAAAAACTCTTAGAAATGTTTTCTAGTTTTAACATTTAAAGCCCTGCTACAATATAATATAACATAGAAAGTTGGCAAAGAGTTATTTGAGTTTTGATTAAAAGGTTATTTTTCAAGCAATTTATTGATTTTTTCAATATTAACTTTTGCGCTGTTTAAATCAGGTTTTAAATCCAGAGCTTTTTCAAAATGTATTTTAGCATTTTGAAGGTCTTTTTTATAATAATATACAACGCCTAAAGCATTATGAACTTCGGAATTATTATCATTATGTTCAAGAGCGTGTAAGTAGTGCTCCAACGCAAGATCATAATTTTTTTGTTTGCGGTAAATATGGCCTAAATTAATCATAACTTTAATATTATTAGGGCTTATTTTCAATGCCTGCTTAAAAGCCTCTATTGCTTTCTCGTATTTAGCTTCTTTAACTAAACCGGCGCCTTTATTCCAATAGTCAATAAATTCCTTCATAACTTCATCTTTTTCGCTAATAGCCTTAGCAGGTGCTTTTTTAGGCCCGTTTCCTGTTACTGAAAATATTAACGTTGTACGGTCATCGTTTGCTGCCCTTCCCTCGGCAAATTTGACTACATCATCGTAAAGATAGTCTGCAAGCTCTTGAGCTTTCATGTTTTGATTGCTTATTATTAACTCTTTTAAACGCTCTTCTTCGTAGAATCCGCCTTTCGGATTTCGTGCTTCAGGAATACCGTCAGTAAAGAAAACGACTATATCCCCCGGTGATAATTTAACTGTATTATATCCGTATTCAGCTCCGTCAAATGAACCTATAAAAAAGCCTGGAGATTCCAATAGAACAATATCATCAACATTATTTGAACCTTTTTTTATCCAGTATGAAGGTTCATGGCCGGCGTTAGTATATTGAAGTTCATAGGTATTTGTGTCAAAAACACCGTAGAAGGCTGTTAAATAAAATCCTATGTCGCCCAATATTGAATAAATTTCCCTGTTCACCATATCACAAATTTCCGCAGTAGTTACACCGGGTTTTGAATGGTTATTAAAACCAATTTTAGCCATGGTGGTTACTAAGCCGGAAGGAACACCGTGGCCTGATACATCTACAATTAAAATTCCGTATTTTCCTTCACCGATATCTATAAAGTCATAATAATCACCGGATACCTCTACCATAGGCACCCAAAAATAACCAATATCGAAGTCACTCTGTGTGGGTAATTCTTTTGGTACAATAGCCTGCTGTATTTGTGAAGCTACTTTTAACTCCCGTTTCATTTCAATGTTTGCAGCCTCAAGTTTTGAGTTAAGCTCTTTCATATCTTCATTTGCTTTATTTAACTGAGCGGTACGCTGCCTTACTTTCTCTTCAAGGCCTTCAAATAAGCGAACAGAAGCAAAAGTTAATTCAACAGTATTTATAAATATTTTCAAACGGTTTAGTTCTTTATCCGCAATTCTTCTTCCGCGGCCTGAATAACCAACCTCCATAAATGCGCTAATCTTGCCGTCTTCTTTTATTGGATAAACAGCATAAACAGATTTTTCTTCTCCGATTGATTTTTCAGGGTCATTCATAATGAAAGGTTCGCCGGTTTCAAGAATTTCGTTAAGCTGCTGCTGCTTATCTTCATCATTCTGAAATAATTCATCGAAATAATCATCACTCTGGGTTAAATGGCTGTAGTTTGAGTAAAATATTTGTTTAAGCGAAATACTTCCGTCTTTGTTTTTAAGATAAATCTCAGTTGAATCAAATCCAAGCTGTTTAGTAGCTAATTCCGCAACACTCTTATATAATAATTCAGTTTCAAGTACTTTAGAAAAAGTTTCTGAAACCTCCATAAAAATTTCCAGAAGTCCAACTTCATCACTTAATTTTTGTTTTTCTTTTCTCAGTTTTTCACTCTGACGGTTAAACTCATCTTCAGCCTGTTTATAGAATAATTGCTTTGCTGTATAGTAACTGCGGGTAAAATTCTCAACGATATCATCAAGCTTAGCATCTTTAACGTTGTATTGATAATAACGCACATTATTTCTTATTATTTCTTTTAATAATTCTATGCCTGCTAACTCTTTTAATGCGGCCTCAACCTCATCTTCATGAAACTCACCCTTCCAGAATAACCTTACAAGTAAATCCCTTAACGTGTATTGATTTGTAAAATTATCTTTAAAGTATGCAATAATTTCCATTCTAAGGGGTGTTTTAGCCGTATCAGTCATAAATGATTGAATATCTTCCGATATAAAGAAATCGACTCCGGCATCATCAATATTAACATAACCCGCTACCAAAGATTCCGAATCCTTGGGTGTTATTAATGAAACCAAAACGTAAAAGAACAGAGTAGTTAAATATATACATGCCATTGCGGTCAAAGTATACCAACCCTGGCCGTAATCCATTTTTATTATTTTGGATAATACGCTTACCCCGGTAAATTGTGGCAGCAATTCTACAAGTATCCATACAATAAATCCAAGGGTGAACCCCATTAATGCCCCGAATTTATTTCCCCTTCTCCAATATAATCCGCCAATTAATATTATAAAAAATGAACCAAGAAATATCATTGATGAGAAAAACAACTTGGATAGTACATAGGTGGATTTTATCTGCATATAATGAGCAGGAATTTGCAATTTATAAGCATCGACTATTAAACCGTGAAGAAGCCCGAATAAAAATACAGAAAATAAGATAAAGAGGAAACTGGCTATAAATGACCATTTCAAAGCTGACTTGGTTTTTCTAAAAAAGTTTGACATTATACCTTCATGAACAATTCTGGTAAACGCGTTTAACTGCGGACCGATTGTAGATAATGCAGCGCCTAAAACCAAAGCAAAAATTGCGAACGCTTTTAGAGTAAAATCATTACCAGTTTTAATATTATATAAATACCCTCCCCATCCTGCATAAGGTGAAATTAAATGGAAAAGAGGAATAAATAAGGCAAAACAAACAATAATAACTTTAAGGTAAGTATATTTATTCGTTTTTAAATCAGCCCTGATAATATTAAACTGACGGGGAAGCGTAAACATGGTTATCAAACCAAGAATAAACAATGATATAAAAATGCTCCCGTTCGGCTTTACAATATTCATGGTCATTTGAGATTGTTCGCCTGTAAAAAGGGAAATTATAAACAATATAAAACCAATAACAAAAGCAAGCATAAAGTTAAAAGACGTTGTAGAACGTAAATTCTTAGGATTTAATTTATTTACAAAGAAGAATATAAAAACGAGCATTATGAAATATGACATAATAATGCCGATAGAATCACCGGAAAATATCCTGATAAAGTCAGCAACAACGTGTATAGGATATGCAACGATAGGCAATACAACTAAAAAACCAAATGCGGTAAAAATAGTATTAAGGGCTTTTGAACCGCTGTAACGTTTAACCAAAAACAAATAAAGAGAGTTAACTCTATATCTGTCAGCAATCTTTAATATTTTTCCAAAAATCGGTACAAATATTAGAAGTGCGGCTAATATACCAGCATAAAGTGCAATGTAATTGGCAAAACCTGCATCGCCTCCCGCGGACGCAAGGCCGGGTGTTCCTAATACAATCCACATTCCAAAATATGAACCAACTACTGATAATCCGTAGGTAAATAATGTTGTACTTGTTTCTGCATCACGGAATTTTTTAAGAGCTTTATTTGAAATATAAAACGTTAATACAAGAATTATAAAAATAAGGCCAAAAATTCCTACACCATAAGCAATATCAAAATCTTTCCAGATAAGTGTTTTAGATAATATTAAATTTAGCATCAATCTTTTCCCCTAAAAAAGAAAACATATACACCGACAGCTAATAGAACTACGGTAGAGAGAATTTGAAAAAAGATAACCATTAACGCAAAAGAAGTCTTTTTGATAAATATCTGCGGATATATTCCTAAAAAAATAACAACCAAGAATAAAAGAAAGTAAAAATAACTTTTAGAAAAAAAAGTTTGCTTCTCTTGAGTTTTACGCATCGTGCTTTTTATATTTTCAATTCTAGTCCTCATATTGGCTTTAAAACGTGTCTTGCTTTTATCAAGAAAACTATCACTTGACATTTCAAGTGCTTTTTCAGCATCTTCAAAACGTTTACGCCATTTAGGATTCGTACCTGCAGCGGATACTAGAGTTAAAAAATCTTTATCAGCTATAGTGCCGCTAATATATTCATCTAATAATTCTTCAAAATCGGATTCAAGCATCTTGAGCCCCTAGTATTTTCTTTAACTTCTACTTGTTGAAAGTAAATGTAATATTTATGAAACACGTTAACATTCTATACAATAAAAAATAGCATGTCAAGTTTTTTTCAATTCAGATATTTTTAATATCGTCAGAAAATCAGCAAAAATACTAATTTTTTTTGTATATTATATTAATAACAATTTTTCTTTGATTTATTCTTTGTTAAAATAAGAATATACAGAAATAGCACTTTTTTTATCTATCCCGCTCTTTATAATTCTTTCAATATCAGAGTTAGCAAGTTCTTCAATAGATTTATAATATTTCATTAGTATCTTTTTTTTCTTAGGGCCAATTCCCTTAATTTCATCGAGAATTGAAAAACGCATCTTTTTGCTGCGCAATTTCTTATGAAAAGTTATTCCAAACCTATGTGCTTCATCTCTAATTTTTATCAACAGCCTTAACCCTTCATTTGTATGTTCTAAATTTAAATCAGGGCGCTTATCAGAAAAAACAATAGTTTCCCGTTTTTTAGCAAGCCCGATAACGGGAATATCAGAAAGCTCCAAAGCATTCAGAATTTTCTTTGCGACATTAACCTGGCCCTGGCCTCCGTCTATTAATATTAAATCCGGTTTAAGCAAACCTTCATTTATAACTCTCGTATATCTTCTAGAAACGACTTCCTGCATCATTCCAAAATCATCAGGCCCCTGTTTGCTTCTAATCTTAAAAATACGGTAATTCTTTTTATCCGGCCTGCCGTTAAAAAAACTCACCATTGAACCTACCGCTAATAAACCGTCCGTATTTGAAATATCAAAGCATTCGATTCTTCTTGGAAGTAAATCTACTCCTATTGCATTTTTCAATTCAACTAAAGCACCTTCTTTTTCAGAAAGTTTTTTGTCTTTAAGAAACTCATATTTCGCATTATTGTCCGCCATATCAAGCATGCGCTTTTTAATTCCTTTTTTGGGATATAAAAGCTTAACACCGTTCTTTTTATTCAGCATTTGTACAACGAGAAAAAAATCACTGATTTCATGCGGTAAAAAAATCTCATCAGGAACTTGATTATCTTCATAATACTGAGCAATAAAATAAGTTAATGCCTGCTCTTTATCTTCTTTGATTTCAGAAGAATAAGCCCGTTTGCCCAATAATTTACCTTCACGAAAAAACAGTACCGTAAAGTAATACTTATTCATTTGAGAGTAAAAACCAATAACATCTCTGTCCTTTTTATCCGCAGTGTATACTTTCTGATTTTCACTAATTCGGTTTACAAAATTTAATTGGTCGCGAAAAAATGCAGCTTTTTCAAACTCAAGTTTTTCACTTGCTTGTTTCATGGCTTTTTCAAGCCTTTTTGAAAGATTATCAAGTTTTCCGCTCAAAAATATCATTACGTTTTCCAGAACTTTTCCATACTCTTCTTTAGTAATCCCGCCTGTACATGCTCCGGAGCATCTGCCTATATGATAATTTAAACATGGTTTAATGTTTTTGTTTTGAGTTATTTTTTTATTACATGTTCTAACTTTGAAAAGCCTTTGGATAATTTCTAGATTTCTATATATAATATTCACGTTAGTATATGGGCCAAAGTATTTACTGCCATCGTTGACGAATTTACGCGTTTTTAATACCCTGGGAAAATCTTCATACAAAGTTACTTTAATAAACGGGTAAGATTTATTGTCCTTTAAATCAATATTAAAGCGGGGTTTATGCTTTTTAATTAAATTAGCCTCAAGAATTAATGCTTCAACTTCATTTGCAGTAATAATAAAATCAAGAGATTTTATAGACGATACCAACGCGTTAGTTTTGGGGTCAGCATGTTTTTTTGAAAAATAAGAATTCACGCGTTTTTTTAAATTTATGGCTTTACCTATATAAATAATTTTCTTTTCGTTATTTTTATATAAATACACTCCGCTCTTTTCCGGGAGTTTACTTAAATTGTTAATATCCATTGATATAATTTAAACACAAAAAACCAATTATTAAAGACTTTCTTAATATTGAAATAATACTGTTTTATAAACTCAGTTTGTATAAAAGTTTTTTTATAATTTAGTTGACACAGGTCATATTTTTTACTAAACTTAGTATTCATTAAATTATACTTGCGTGAGTAGCTCAGCTGGTAGAGCTCCACCTTGCCAAGGTGGTTGTCGCCGGTTCGAATCCGGTCTCACGCTAATCTAAACCCCGTTGACAAGACGGGGTTTTATTTTATCCAAATGATTAATTTTTTATTTCATAAAAATTAAATTGAACTATATAACGAATAAAAAACTTTGAAAATATTTGTCAATACGTTATAATGAATAGTGTAACGTTATTTTTTCATGTTCAGGCAATTTTTTTGCCCTATATAAAATATTCTTTGTTAATTTTTATATTAATATTTAAATACGTTACAATTAATTAATAATTTTGAAGGAAGGCAATTTATGGCAGAAACAAAACCAAAACCTACAACAACGGCATCTACAAAAAAAAGCAGCAATTTTCTTGAGCAATTCGGAGAACAATTTAAAGGAATTAGTAAACCAATGCTTGAAGCATTTACAAATAATTTAAAAATGTTTTCAGATAGTATTGCAACTGTTGAAAAAAACTTCGATGCTTTATCACAAAAAGCAGCGCCATTATTCTCTTATTTAAACGATAAGAGTGGAAAAAACATTGTATACTACGTTTACAAACCGTTTTTAGAACAATTAAAGAGCGGAATTGACACTCTTACCAAAGAAATTAACAAACTAATGTAAATCATATTTTCCGGAAAGTATATAATTTCTTTCCGGAAAATTCTTCCACTAAAAGCAACATATCGAAAAAATCTACAAAAAAATATTTTTTTTATCGAAATTTTACAACAATTAACTTATAATAACATCTACATTATAGCCGGAGGAAAAAATGAAAAAACTTATATCTTTAACTTTAATCATTGTTGTAGCTTTTTTAGCTTTCAATTGTAAAGGCGGCGGGAAAACCGGAGCTAAATTAAGCGAAGAACAAATAATGCAGCTCAAAAAATTAGCCCTGCCGATTATGGAAACAATTCAACAAGGAATGAATGAAGATAACTATGAAAAGTATTCAACTGATTTTGATGAGCGAATGAAGAATGCAATAACTGAAAAAGTATTTAAACAAACACAAACACTTATGAATGACAAAGTAGGCAAGTTTGAAGCATTCACGTTTGACAAAGTAATGAAAAAAGACCAATTCTATGTAATAATGTATAAAGGAAAATTTGAAAAAGAAGACAACGTAAAAATTTCACTTTCCATTCAAAAAATTAAAGACAAATACTTTGTTTCAGGTTTATGGTTTAATTCCCCAAAACTTAGAAGTATGAAAAAAGATAAATAATTAATTATTTACCAAAACATATATATAATATTAGAGGCGGCAATTGCCTTTGCCGCCTCTAGTTTCTACTTTTGAATAAAAATCAAATAAATCTATAATAATATCCAATCTTTAATGATGGTCCATTAATATTCCGCGTTTTACGTTCCATGTTTTACATAAAAAATCAATAATTTGTAATTCTTCTGCATTTATATCTTTATCGGAAACAGAAATCCGCAGTATTATATCTATAAATTTGCGGTAATGTTCCTGACTGACATAACGTAAAAGTTTTTTGAATTTTTTATCAGAAACATACTTTTTGTAATATAAATTCTTCAAATGCTCGATATCAATAATTCCATTTTCTTTTAAATAACTATCAATTAATTTTTTTTCCTGCTGCTTAAATTCATTGTCAGCATAAACAACGCGTTCTATTATTCCAATAAGTGCAATCTTCTCATTTTCACTAAAATTTCTATACATACATATACCAATTTAAATAAATTCAATTAAAAGATAATAAAATGAAATACAGCACGGAATAATATTCCAACTAACGCGCCTTTTACAGCAGGAATTACAACCTCGCCGACGCGTTTTCCCGCGGCGCTTAATATAGCAACACCAACCGGGTCAAATGGATTTACTATTAAACCAGCGATTCTGTTTAATTCAATGGCAGATAACGCGTTTTCCAATCTCAATTCCATAGCAACACCCATCATTGCCGTTCCCCCGGCTATAAACTTAGTAACTATAGGCAATATTGCTACTCCGGGAATACCAACCTGAGTAAAAACCGGTGATAATATCCTTTCTAAAAGCCCTATCGCGCCTACTTTTTTAAGAATATTAACAACGAGAATAGCTAATACTAACAAGGGAATTGATTTTAGTACAATTTGAAAACCTTCATCCGCGCCTTCAAGAATAATTTTCATTATCCCTTTTTTCTCTTTAACAACAGAATCCTTAATTGCATTATCTTCTTCTTTATCATGTTCACTGGCAAGTTTTTTAGAAAAAACCCTGTAGGTTACAAAACCGGCTAACAATCCGCCGAGAAAAGAGGATAAAGTTAATATAGGATAATTCAAGCCTACAGCCATAAGAGGTATCGCAGCATTTGCTTGAGACATAGTAAAAATCGCAGCTAAAGTTGCGGCAATATGTCTCTTAGTTACGTGCAGGTTTGTGTCCATTATTTTTAACGTAGAAACCGGAGCTGCAAAACTTACAAAAGCAATTTGCAATAAAGCAAATATACCTATACCGGGCAAGCCGAATAACGCAAAGACCGGCGAAAGAATTAACGCAATGCGCCTTAACACACCCTTATCTTCAAGTACGCGCATAAACGCCATCATCAATACCATGATTGGCAGTAAGATATGCAATGCTAATATTACACCGGATTTACCGGAACTTTTAAGAATATCAAAAAATACTTGCAAAAAAGCCCCCTTCAAATATGTTTATATACATTATTAACAATACCCTAAATGCATAATAATGCAAGTTTATTTTTTCTTTCCATAAATAATTAAAATAAAATTCTATTAAACAACTTTTTAGTCAACATACTTTTCCATATTTTTTAGAATTATTACGCCTTCGCCCTGAACAACGTATTCGCCTTTTTGATTTTGGCAATATGTTGAAAGAGTTAATAATTTCCCGTCAACATCAACAACTTCCGCGGTAGCGGTTATGGTATCGCCAATGTAAACGGGTTTTAAAAAGTGAAAACTCTGGGTTTTATATAAAATATCTTCACGGAAAAGTTTTGCGCCCACTGCGCCTGAGATTAAACTCGTTGTCAGAAAACCATGCGCAATTGGTTTTTTAAATGACGTTGTTTTTGCGTAGTCTTTATCGAAATGAAGCCGGTTATCATCGTGAGAAATCCGGCGGAATAACCTTAAGTCTTTTTTCTTAATTTTCCTTTTAACAACGCCTTTACGTCCAATTAACGGATGATTTCCGGTTGTGCTGTTATCGGGAACCAGATGTACCATAATATTTTCTCCTCATACTAAGATGACCACATATAAATTAACATTACGCATACAGCCCGACAAGAAAAATACGAAAAACTTTACCCATAAAAAAACTAAACATAAACTATAAAAAATAATATTAAAAATTCGTTGATTTTATAAAGCAGACATGATAAAATATAATATGTTCACGCGAAACAAAACACTTTATATTGCCGTTCTTTTAATCCTTGCTTTATTCGTTATAAATGCCGCGGACAAAAAGAAAAATGACAAATATAAAGAGTATTTTAAAGAACTAAAACTAAAGCTTGAAGGGTGCTGGAATTTATGTGAAGCAAGAAGAAGGGCTTGTTTTAGAATAAACCTAAAATGCCACAGATGTTTACAGGCTTGCAGAAACCGGTATTATCTGTGCCGGTATAAATGCATAAAGAGGTATTCTACTCCGCGGTAAGTTTATCTATTAGACTTAATTAATTTTGCCGCTCTTTTACAAGGACAGACACCGCTTATACCCGCGACGAGCGGAGCAGCACCTATAATTCCCAGCCTGGAGTTAAAAACAAAGCATACGATAATTATAATTGCAACGCCGAGAACGGATAATAAAACTCTCGTTGTGTTATTTAAATTTTCTTTCATATTTATTATTTACGGTATTTATTTTGAGCACATTATTAAATTATTTGAAACGGACAATTTTATTCAGGATAATATATTGATTTTTCAATTATTTTAGTAAAAATGTCCCTATCCTTAAAAATTAATCTTAATTTGTGGTTGACTTTGAATAAGAGAAAATGTAAAATAATATAACTTATTTCAACTACCGTTATTGGAGGAAAAATGGAATTTATACTAGCTTTTACAGAAGACCCTAACCTTGGCCTATGGCTTTTATTAGCAGGAGGCGCAATTTTATTTTTATTAGTGTTTTTCTGGCTTGTTCCAATCCGTTTATGGATTGCAGCTGTTGCCAGTGGTGTTAAGATAAACCCTTTTACTCCTTTAATGATGAGAATAAGGCGCATAACCCCTTCAATTATTGTTAACGCATTAATTAAAGCAGCTAAAGCCGGTGTAGAAACAAAAAGAAATGACCTTGAAGCTCATTATCTTGCAGGCGGAAACGTTGATATTGTAGTCAACGCTTTAATTGCCGCGGACAAAGCAAACATCCAGCTTAACTTTTCAAAAGCAGCTGCAATTGACCTTGCGGGGAGAAACGTTTTGGAAGCTGTAAAAATGAGCGTAAAACCAAAAGTTATCCAAACGCCTTTGGTAGCCGCGGTTGCTAAGGACGGTATTCAGGTTAAAGCAATCTCGCGTGTAACTGTTAGAACGAATATTGAGAAACTCGTTGGCGGAGCCGGAGAAGAAACCGTTATTGCCCGAGTAGGAGAAGGTATAGTTACTACAATCGGTTCATCCGAAACGCACAAAGACGTACTTGAAAATCCTGATAGAATTTCAAGAACAGTATTGGATAAAGGCCTTGATGCCGGAACAGCGTTTGAAATACTATCAATAGATATTGCAGACGTTGATGTAGGTGAAAACATTGGTGCTAAACTACAGACTGATCAGGCAGAAGCTGATAAAAAAATAGCTCAGGCAAAAGCAGAAGAAAGAAGAGCTATGGCTTTTGCTCAAGAACAAGAAATGAAAGCACGCGTTCAGGAAATGCGCGCCAAAGTAGTTGAAGCAGAAGCTGAAATTCCAAAAGCAATTGCCGAAGCGTTTAAACAAGGCAATTTAGGCGTGTTGGATTATTATAACATGAAAAACATCGTTGCCGATACTGAAATGAGGGATTCAATATCCAAAGGATTAGGCAAAGATAAAAAAAATAATCCCGAGGGATAGTGTTTAAAAAATGGATTCAGAAGTATTTATAAAAATAGTTCTCATTATTATTGGGCTTTTTGTATGGTTGACAGCTAAAGCGAGTAAAAAAGCTAAAAATCAGGCTTTAGAAGATACTGAAAACCAGAATGCTGCGCGCACACTTGAATATAAATTCGTTTTTGAAGAAGACGATGAAAGAGATTTGGATTCTGATGATAAGGAAAAAATTGATTTTGACAGGGAAATGATTGATAAAAAAGAAACCCGTATGAGTGAAATTGAAAAAACTCTTATCGAAAAGAACGAAAATCTCAGAAAGCAGGAAACAGAAATCAGCAGGCTTCAAAAGATTGCGGATTCCAAAAAGAAATACAAGCTGAATAAAATTAAAAAATCAAAAAAAGATTTTTTATTTGATAATTTTGAGGATACTGAAATATCAGATTTATCTTTAGAACAAACTGAAGAAATAAAAAAATTCGATTTAGATTTTACTCCGGAAAATTTACTTAACGGAATAATTTTTAAAGAGATTCTAGAAAGAAGAGGAAGGAAAAATTCATTCCGGTAAGAGTGTTATGAAAAAAACAATTATTGCTTTATGTACATTAATCATTTTGGTTTTACAAGCGTGTTCATCATCTTCATTTACTGAAAGTGAAAGTAATGATAATTTTAAAAACGCTCAGGAAATTTCTGTTAACAGTACAGTAAAAGGTAATTTTAAATCAAAAGATGATACGGATTATTTTAAACTCGATTTAAAAAACAAAAAACCGGGGAATGAATTAATAAAAATTACATTGTCCGGTATCAGGGGTATATCATGCAGGATTAGCATATACAACGAAAAAACAAAGTTAATTCTTTCTGCTGCTGATTTCTTTGTAAATCAAAAAGAAACTATTGCAAATTTTAAACCTGAAAAACAAATTTACTATATAAAAGTATCCATTGAAAAAATTAAAGGAAGGTTAAACTTTCCATCAAATGATTATATTTTAAAAATTTCGACTTACAGCAAAAGCAAAATAGAACATGAACCCAATAACAATTTCAATCAGGCTCAGGACATAACAAAGTATAAAAAAATCACAGGATATTTCAGTCCGTTCTTTTCATCAGTTTTTAATAGAAACATTTATAAATCACTGAAAACTTATGTTGAAAAAACTAAAAATCGAGAAGTAAATCTCAGCAAGTTAATGAAATACGATATTGATATTTATAAAATCAGGTTACCGGAACAGGAAAAATATAATGCAAGTATTATTCTATCATCATCCGAAAACGTAAACGTTGTTTTATTCCTGTTAAATAACACAGGGGAAGTAATAGAGTTAAGAAACAACCATGGTTTCGGCAGCGGCGAAGGAATATCCAATTTAACCCTTATGGGCGGCAAAACTTACTACGTTGTGGTGGCAGGTTATGAGCGGACTATCAACTTTAATCCCTTAAATGATACATATACGCTTGAATATAAAACCAGTACTTTTGCAAGCGATCAGGAAACAGAACCAAACAACAATAGATTTACCGCTACTTCTATAGTAAGCGCGACGACAAAAGGTTATCTAAGCCCTGTTAAAGATCAGGATTGGTATAAACTAACTATTACACCGGTATTAATGCGGGCAATGGATAAAAATTATACCGGATATTTAAACAACAAGAATGCGACACAAGTCGGGCAGCGGCCTGATATGATTATGACAGTAAAACTAAAAAGTATTCCTAAAATTGATTTAATGTTTGAAATAACCGATGAATACGGCCAATTATTAAAAAAAGTTGACAGCCTGAAAGCCGGTGAGCAAGAAACCATGATTAATTTCAACGTTTCATTCGGCAAAATATATTATATCGTTGTTAAAGGCGCGCCTTCCAATATTAAAGAGAGTTTTAAAAAGCAATATGAACTAAATATATCTTTTAGGGATAAAATGCAGAATGAAGAAGCAGAACCTAATGATATTAAAACCATGAATATTAACCCTGCCAATCAGGTAAAAGTCGGCGGAGGAATAAACGGTTATATGAGTCCGGCAAATGACGTTGATTATATATACGTTACCATTAATATACCTGGAAAATATCTAGTAGAGGTAACCGGAGTTCCGGGAATAAAATTCCGCATAGATGTTTACGACCCTGAAGATTTTTCTATAGGCGTTGGTGTATCAAAAAAAGAGGGAAAAGCAGCATCGCTAAAGAAAATAATCAGTTCAACGGGGATTCACTACATTGTAATTAGAAACATCTCAGCTAAAAAGAAGTTTAATGATAAAACGCGTTATTTTTTAAGTGTGAAAAAATTAGAATAGTAAAACAATTATTTCTGCTTAATCAACGAATAAATATTTCTAACCTGATTTAAACCAATATCCTTTTGAAACAAAACGGGTAGATTATCAATAGGGGAAAGTAAAAATTTTATTTTTTCTAATGCTTTTTGAATTATTTCTTCATGGTCAAAAGCCATTTCGGGTAAATCATTGATATCAAACAAGCTTGCCTTTGCAGCGTCGTCTCCGGCTTTAAAATCAAAATCACCGGGAATAACAGTAAGATACGAAGCTGAAATAACCCACCCTCTCGGGTCTCTTTCCGGGTTTGAGTTAACAGAAACGAGAAGTATATCTTTGCTTAGTTTTATTCCGGTTTCTTCTTCCAGCTCGCGTAATGCAGCATGCTCGCTTAATTCACCTTGGTCAACAAAACCACCGGGTAATGCCCATTTACCTTTAAAAGGCTCATGCCCCCGTTCTATAAGGAGAATTTTAAACGCGTTGTCCTTATAATTAAAGACAACGCAATCTACGGTAAACGAAGGTTTTTCGTAATTCATTTATTATTTAGTTTTGGATTTTTCCGCGTCTTTTTCTTCAGCGGTTTTAAAATAATCTTCATTGATAATAATAACGTGTCTGCCTTTTAATCTGTTAAAAAGCTTTGCCATCATTTTCTGAGCATTTCTTTGTTTAAGCTGTCTTGAAATATAATTTTTAACTTCAGCATTAAATTTAGGAGCATTCTTACTCTTTGCTTTAAGCTTATTATACATTGCTTTTATCTCTTTATCACTTGGAGCAGGGATTTTACCCTCAATTTTCTTCATCATATAAATTTTTGAAAGTGAGGAACGCATAACTGATTCCATAAAAAACTTGCCATCAGGAGTTTTATCAAAACCTTTTTTAATTGCATGTAAATAAACCATCCACTGTCTTTCCTGCTGCTGCCACATTAGCTTTCGATAAGATTTTTGAGTCTTTTTGCTTTTCATATACTTTTCAAGTTTATCTTTTCCAGCATTAATAAAAACTAAAAACTGAACGTCTTTTTCAACAGTTTTAGCGCTAATCACTTTTTTATTAAATTTCATAAGCCAGAATTTATTTTTAGCATCAGACATTAT
Organism: uncultured Spirochaetia bacterium; assembly: GCA_937960625.1. Taxonomy (GTDB): domain Bacteria; phylum Spirochaetota; class CALGPD01; order CALGPD01; family CALGPD01; genus CALGPD01. The sequence continues at coordinate 29,799 of CALGPD010000273.1, forward strand.
TTTATTTAACGGAATTTTGGCATTAATATATTTGTCTATAAGTTTATCCTCAAGGTCATCATTCTTGATTAATTTATTTTCCTGTCTAATCTTTTCAATATATTCCATTGTAAGTTTATTAATTAAAAACTGTTTATGTAAGCGTAATAATCCAAGACGCCTTTTGTTCCATTTAAATTTCTTCAAACGTTTAATAATCCGAGCTACTCTTGCTTCAGGACGCTGGCTTAAATCTTTATAAAACTGCTTTAACGCGGCATCATCGGGTTCTTTATATTTTGAATGAGCTTTATGATAAATAGAATATTGAACAAGGCCCAATTTGCTAAAATATTCTTTTGCTTTTTCATAAATTTTCGGGTCTTTAAAGACATCGAGTTTTTTTATGTATTTAATAAAAAGAAGTTTAGGAAGAAATTGATTGTTAAAGTATTTTTTCATCGCATCTTTATCATCTCTAAGCAATTCCTGTCTTCCTGAAGGATAATTTATTTTAATATGATACGCATATTCTTTTTGAAACTTACTGATTGGAATCTCTTTTCCGTCAATTGTGCACACAGAAGTTTTACCCGGTTTGTTTGTATTATTATCTCCACTTTGTTTTCCGCCACAATTTATAAAGCCTAAAATGGTTATAAAAACTATTATTAAAATAATTTTATAATTTTTCATATTCATCCCTTTTCATGTATTTATTATTTAAAATTACATTGAATTTATTTAACTATTAAATAAAGGTCAATAAAGAATCCTAATTTTTGGAATAGCTGTTATAATAAAGAAATTGCTCTAAACGTTGAATACGTTTTTCCTGTTCTTTTACTATATCAACGAAATTTTTCAGTTTATTAAATACTTTTCCTTCAAGCGCAGTGACTTTATCCAGTAATAATTGAATATTTTCATCAGTTTTTAATACTTCAAAGTTTGTCTTTTTTAATATCGATGATATTTCATATATCAAATCTAATTTTTCATTTAGAGATAATAAAAAATCGGATAGTTTATTTTCCTGATTTGCCATTAATAAATCCTGAATTGTTATAATTACATAATAACTATTCTTACTAACACTGTCAATTGAAATATCTTGCTCTTGTTTACAAATAATCCTAATTTTCATAAAATTAATATTGATTCAGGTAAAAACAACGAGCAAATTGACTTTTTTATAAATTTTATTTAGTAAATTTATAAAAATTATATTTATTTTTAAATAACTAAAAAGATGAACAGTAAATATAGGGAGTTATTATGTCCAATAAAAATGATGACACAGCAAAGTTAATTCTTGATAATAAAGAATATGAATTACCCGTTATAAGGGGAACAGAAAAAGAAAAGGCTGTTGATATTTCTTCGCTGCGAAGTGAAACAGGCTACACCACACTGGATAACGGACTTGGGAATACCAGTTCATGTAAAAGCTCAATTACATACTTAAACGGTGAAAAAGGTATTCTACGATATAGAGGAATTCCTATTGAGCAATTAGCTGAAAAATCAACTTTTGTGGAAACAGCCTATTTATTAATACACGGGCATCTGCCTGATCAAAATGAGTTAAGGGATTTTTCAACAAATCTTACTAAACATTCATTAATTCATGAAGGCATGAGGTCTTTCTATGACGGGTTTCCTCCAACCACGCATCCGATGGCCATACTGTCTTCAATGGTAGTGTCTTTATCAGGATACCATCCTGAACTCATTGAAGTTAACCCTGCACCCGAAACAGTAGATATGATTATAACTGAACTTTTAGCAAAAATGAGAACTATAGCAGCATATGCTTACAGAAAGTCTGTTGGACTGCCAATAGTATATCCGAAAAGACATTTTCCATATGTTAAAAATTTCTTACACATGATGTTTTCAAACCCTCTTGATGATATTGAGATTGAAGATGAGATGATACGCGCAATGAATGTTATTTTTATACTTCACTCGGACCACGAACAAAACTGTTCAACATCTGCTGTAAGACTGGTAGGTTCAAGTAAAGCAAACCTTTTTGCGTCTATTGCAGCAGGTATTTGCGCATTATGGGGGCCGTTACATGGAGGCGCTAATCAATCAGTTATAGAAATGCTTCAAAGTATTCATGAACAAGGCTTAAAACCTAAACAAATACTTCAGCAGGCAAAAGATAAAGACAGCGGTTTTAAATTATTTGGATTCGGGCATAGAGTATATAAGAATTATGACCCTAGAGCCAAACTTATAAAAGCCCAATGCGATGCTTTATTAAACAAACTTAAAATTGATGACCCATTACTAGACATCGCGAAAGACCTTGAAGAGATTGCTCTTAAAGATCCTTACTTTATCGAAAGAAACCTTTATCCAAATGTTGATTTTTATTCAGGCATTATTCTAAGGGCAATCGGTATTCCTACTGACATGTTTACAGTTATTTTTGCAATAGGAAGGTTACCAGGCTGGATAGCCCATTGGAAAGAATCAAGAGAATCTCCTGATTTCCGCATATGGAGGCCAAGACAGGTTTACATGGGTGAACGAGAAACAGATTTTAAACAGTTTTCTAAACGGAAATAAAATTTAGATAAAAAAAATTAATACTCATAGGAATGTAAGATGAATAGAAATAAAATAACTATAGTCGGCGCAGGTAACGTTGGTTCTACTTGTGCATTTATCTGCGCTGTAAAAGAACTTGGGGATATTGTTCTTGTAGATATTGACCCTGATATGCCGAAAGGCAAAGCTCTTGATATGATGCAATGCTCCCAAATTCTAAACTTTGATGTTAATATAACAGGAACAAATGATTATAAAAATACGGCTGATTCAGATGTTGTTATAATCACAGCAGGGCTTGCAAGAAAACCCGGTATGAGCCGGGAAGAGTTAAAGGAAAAAAACGCTCTTATTATTGGAAAAATAGCGCAGGAAGTTAGCAAAAACTCACCAAACGCAATAATTATAAACGTTACCAATCCCGTGGACATCTTAACTTATCACGCTTTAATGAAAAGCGGTTTTGATAAAACTAAAGTTATGGGACAGGCAGGAGTTTTAGATTCGGCAAGGTTTTCAACCTTTATCTCTATGGAAACAGGAGCCTCAAAACGTGACATAAGACCATTAGTACTTGGCGGCCATGGTGATACTATGGTACCCGCACCGGAATTAACAACCATTAACGGTATACCCGTTAATGCTTTTATTGAAAAAGACAGAATAAATGAAATCGGCAAACGCACAGCAAAAGGCGGTGGCGAAATTGTATCACTATTAAAAACAGGCAGCGCTTACTATGCTCCTGCCGCAGCCACAGCCGTTATGGCTGAAGCTATTCTTAGAGACCAGAAACGCGTTCTGCCTATATCCTGTTACCTTGACGGAGAATACGGACACAAAGGTTTATGCATAGGAGTACCGGCACTACTTGGAAGAAACGGTATTGAAAAGATATTTGAACTTGAACTTGATAAAGAAACAAAAGCACTTTTTGATAAGAGTGCTGAAATTTATAAAAACGGAATAAAGGGGCTGACAGAATGATTTTAGAATTTGACGGAGTATGTCCGGAAATCAATCAGACTGCTTATGTTGCTTCTACTGCAATTGCAGCGGGTAAAGTTCAACTTAAAAAAAATGCATCATTATTATTTAGCGCAAGTGCAAGAGGTGATGTAAACTACATTCATATTGGAAACAATTCCAATATACAGGATAATGCAACACTGCATGTAACGCATTCTCATCCATGTATTATTGGAGATAACTGCGTTATAGGTCATAACGCAGTTGTACACGGTGCAACATTAGAAGAAAACGTTCTTGTTGGAATTCACGCAACGGTTTTAAGCGGAGTGAAAATTGGAAAAAATTCTATCGTTGCAGCGGGTTCATTAGTTGCAGAAAATCAGGAAATTCCTGAAAACAGCATGGTAATGGGTTCTCCGGCAAAAGTAGTTCGTAAAACAACAGATGAAGAAATAAAAAATATTACTGAGATTGCCGCAAGATACGTAAATATAATGCAGCACTATAAGGCGATTGACAGCAACGGATAAATGCACCCAATACTATTTACATTAAACCGGAACACAGTTTTCTCAACGCTTTATATTTGTCTTTTAATTTTACTAACAGGCGCAACCGTTCTTCTATTTATGAAGAATAATTTGGACCGCAAAGCAAAATTTAAGTTTTTATCATATAAGTTTAAACCTGAATTAAGCAAAACTTTTAAATACACTGCGTTGTCAATAACATTCTTATTAATAATACCAATTGCGTATTTTCTTTTATCAGGAAAACAAAACCTGCAAATCGATTCGTATTCAATTTTCTTTACAGGTGGATTCATTGCAGGGATTTTACTCACATTGTTCTTTATATCAAAATATACTGAAATTGATAAACTAATGTTTTTATATTTCATTTGTGTAATTCTGATATCTTCCATATTCGGAGCAAAATTATTTTCAGCGTTGTTCGATTTTCAAACCGAAAAGCACTCACCGCCTTTAGCCTTTTTTAACAACCCTCTTGCTATTTTTACCGGACAAGTAGGTTTCGTTATATATGGCGGATTAATATTCGCTGTAATTGGCGGCCTGATATATTTAAAAATCAAAAATAACTATATAAGCGAAATACCAGATGCTATTTCACCTTCATTGTTTCTGGGAATATTTTTCGGAAGAATTGGTTGTTTCTTAAACGGCTGCTGTTTTGGAAAATGCGTATCCAAACCCGGTTTGTTATCAATCCCATGGATGAGTTTTAAGGAAACCACCGGCACGTATAGATTTTATTTCGATTCAGGTTTTGCAAAATGTGAAATAGTTAACACCCAGTTAATATCATCTTTTTTCGCCTTAATTATGTTCATTCTATTTTTATTTTTATACCACGGAAGAAAAAAACTTTTAAAAGGGATATTACTCCCGTTGGCATTCCAAATGTATTCAATTTTCAGGTTTATTATTGAATTTTACAGAGGAGACAATCCTGATTGGATTTTTGGAATGACAATTTCTCAAATTATAAGTATTTTTGTATTTAGTATTTCAACTTTACTAATTTTAAAATTAAAATTTAAAAATGAAAACTGAAAAATATAAATTCGTTGTTTACGAAACCAACAGCAACCTAAGGCTTGATACATTTTTAACAGAAAAGTTAGGCCATGCAGGTATCAATTTATCAAGAAGCTATATCGCATCCTTAATTACCAACGCGCAAGTTAACGGTAAAATAAAAAAGCCTTCTTATAAAGTTTTAAGCGGAGATAAAATCGAATTCATTCTGCCGTTTATTCAAGAAGATAAACTTGAGTATGACCCAAACATTAAGATTGAAATACTCTTTGAAGATTGCGAAATAATTGTAATTAATAAACCCCCGGGCCTTGTTGTACATCCCGCTCCGGGTAATAAAACCGGTACACTTGTAAACGGAATATTAAATAAAATTAAAAACCCTGAAAGCTTTCCTGATCCCTTAAGGCCGGGGATTGTGCACAGATTGGATAAAGAAACTTCAGGAATAATCGTTGTATGTAAAAACATTAATGCTTATAACGAAATGGTATATATGTTTAAAAACAGGTATATAAAAAAAACATATTATGCAATCGTAAAATCTGACAGTTTACCTGATTCGGGAATGATAAATACACCAATAGGAAGAAGTGAGTTTAACAGAAAAAAATTTTCGGTTAGGGAAACCGGTAAACCCGCGCTAACACATTACAATGTTATTTCCAAAAACAACGGACATTCTCTCCTTGAAATTGATCTTAAAACAGGAAGAACTCATCAAATACGTGTACATCTTGCAAGTTTAAATGCGCCTGTGGTTGGAGATAAAATTTACGGTAGAAAAAACTCGAATTATACTACAAGGGGAATGGCATTGTGCGCTAAAAAAATAGAATTCCCCCACCCTGCAGGATGCATAATGTGCAGTTTTGAAACTGGGCTGCCAATGCATTTTACAAAGCTATTAGAAGAAATTGAAATATTTTTATAGTTTTTACTTGATTTTTTAACCAGATTGCAATATCGTTACGATATATAATAAAACTGGCTAAATACATGGAGATACCCTAAAATGGAACCACAAAAAAAGATTAAAATTAACAAAAAAACCCATGTTCAAAGACGTGATAAACCGAAACAAGATTCTCTAAAAATTATCGAAAACACTTTAAAAAAATTGGAAAACAGATATAAACAATTCGGATTTAATGACAGCAAAGAAGAAGATTTCTTTAACGAAAATAAAGATAAAGAAATCGTATTACAATTAAAAAATAAAGATGTTAGCGGCTCATTAGAGTTTATAGACAAATACCGGATTGGGATTAATCAAGACGGAACTTTGATTTATTATTATAAACACGCTATCATGGGATACTATGTAAAATAACCTTCTATCAGAAAATAACCGTACATAATAAATATTAACGAGGCAAGATAATGGAACCCGAAACTCAGGACATAAATAATAACGATAACGTATTACAGTTACCTAAAATGGATGAATCGCTTGACAGGCTTATTGTTGAGTTAAAAGAACATAAAAGACAAGGTGAATTATTAATTAACGAACCTAGCGATGAAGAAACCGGTGTTACTTCAACAAAAATCGGCGGCATAAATTTTTATTTACCAGCCAATAAAAAATGGCCGGAGAATGAAGAAACCGGAGCAAAGCTAACCCCTGTGGTTCAAATAAATATGCAGGATTTTGAGGACTATAACCAAAAAGAAAAAAAAGGAATTTTTCAATTATTCATTGACTTTGACTATAAATTAAAAGACGTTGTTCTTACTAAAAATACTATAGGTATAGAACTGCGTTATTTACAGGATATAGCAGAGAAAAAAGCGCGGAAGATTGAAATTTCTCCTGATGAAGTGAGCGCGGCATCTCCTTCTGTTATAAAAAGACAGAAATTCTTATCTTTACCATCAGCAAAATCACAGTTTGATTTACCCCAATCGCATTTATTCATGAAATGGGCATGGGACAAGCAGGCTAAAGATGGGGAAAGAATATGGAGTAAATATAATTACACTGAAGGCTTATACATTGAAGATGAATTATTAAGCCGTTTCGGCGGATATGCGCCGTGGATAAATAAAGACCAGACTCCGGTATGTAGTGTCTGCGGTAACAGAATGGATTTTCTCGCTGCTGTGGGTACCGAAGATACTGATTTTAATTTTGACGAAGACGGATATATTATGATATTTGCCTGCAACTTTATGTCCAAATGCGGAAGTTTAAATAATCCTTCTGTTATTATCCAGACATACTAGGAATACAAAAATTTTTATTTTAAATCTTATTCTTTTTTATAAAAGCAGCAAAATCACAACATAAATAGAGACGTTGCAACGCAACGTTTCGTCAGATATAATTACACAATCCTAAAAAGAAGAATAAATAGAAATTCACTTTTATAGAAAGAATCAAAGTTTTAAAAATTTATATACAAAAGATATGATTAATAGATTTTCTAACATTTATAATATTAGAGGCAGCAATAAATATTGCCGCCTCTATTTATATTTATTTTTCTTAAAAATTAATGTCCTAGATAAGCTGCTTTCATATGCGGGTTTTCAAGCAATTCTTTGCCTGTACCACTTAGGGTTATTCTACCGTTATCGAGTACGTATCCTCTACTTGCAAGCTTTAAGCTTTTTTGTACGTTCTGTTCAACGAGTAGAACCGTAACTCCTTGTTTTAAAACTTCTTTTACAGCTTTAAACACATCAATTACTAAACTTGGAGCTAATCCTAATGAAGGTTCATCAATTAATAATAATTTAGGCTTTGCCATTAACGCGCGGCCTATTGCAAGCATCTGACGTTCACCACCACTCATTGTACCGGCTAACTGCTTTGTTCTTTCCTTTAATCTTGGGAAAAGGGTATATACATAGTCAATTGTATCCGCCATGACGGATTTTGCTTCATCTCTAAAAATAGCGCCCATTTCAAGATTTTCATACACACTCATGTGTGGAAAGATTTGTCTACCTTCAGGTACATGTGCAATTCCTCTATTGACAATTTTATGAGATTCTTTATTTGTAATATCTTCACCGTCAAAGAATACTTGCCCCTTCTTGGATTTAATAATACCGGAAATAATTCTCATTATTGTAGTTTTACCGGCACCATTAGCGCCTACAATTGATACAATTGTTTGTTTCTCAACTTTAATACTAATATCCCATAAAGCTTGAACTAAGCCGTAATATGCATCAATATTTTTTAATTCGAGCATCAGTCTTCCTCCTCTTTTCCAAGATAAGCTTCAATTACCTCAGGAGAGTTTACAACTTCGTTATACGTTCCCTGAGTAAGCATCTGACCGTAATTTACTACGATTACCCAGTCTGCCATTTCTTTCACGGTATGCATAACGTGGTCAATTGAAATAACAGAAATACCTTCATCCCTGATACTCTTAATTAAATCAACCATTTCTTTGGCCTCAACCATGTTCAAACCTTCCATAATCTCATCGAGCAAGAGTATCTCCGGTCCGGTTGCATAAGCTCTGGCAATTTCAAGCCTTTTGCGGTGTGCAAGAGGTAATTCGCTGCTATCATAGTCTTTATATTCTGTTAAATGTAAACGTTCGCAAATCTCTTCTGCTTTTTTCTTAGCTTCTTTCAGACTTCTATTAGCATGTCCGAAAATAGCACCGGTGGTTATATTATCAAGAACGCTCATATCATCAAAAAGCTGCATTATCTGAAATGTACGCCCAATTCCCATTTTACAACGTTTATTCGGCTGTATATTTGTTATCTCAGTATCTTTGAAATATATTTGACCGGAAGTTAAAGGCAACACTCCAGAGATTAAGTTAAACGTAGTTGTTTTTCCTGCTCCGTTAGGGCCAATAACCGCTAAGATTTCTTTATTTCTTAAATCAAAACTAATTCCGTCAACGGCTTTTAGACCGCCGAAATGCTTTGATATTTTATCAATTTTTAAGACGATTTCTTTTTCTCGGCTATATGATTCCATAAACCTACTACTCCTTTTGGTAAGAATAATATTACCAGTATAATTACTAATCCGTATACCAGCATGTAACCGGTATCAACAATATTGCTTAATACTTCCTGTAAAACCACAAGTATAAAGCCGCCGATAATCGGCCCTATTGTTGAATACAAACCTCCAAGTACTGCAATCGCAAGCCCCATTGTTCCAATTTCAAGATTAAAAGTACTTGCAGGGTCTATAAAGTTACTGGTGTATGCGTAAAACATACCCAATAATGCCGCTATACCCGAGGATACGGTAAATATTAATACTTTATCTTTAACAATATCTATACCAACGACTTTTGCAACTTCTTCGTTACTTCTAATAGCTGTAAATGAATAATGGTATTTGGAACGTTGAACATATTCCGAGAGAAAAATAATTGCGCCCATAAAGATAACAAAGAAATAATATATAGCGTAATCGTTTTGCCCTAAGATTACAGGCAATGTAATACCCGCTGTACCGTTGGTAACTCCATCGAGCTGTGTAGCAACTGTTTGCATTACAAGCGTAAACGCCAGTGTCGCAATAGCAAAATAGAGGCCTTTCAACCTAAGAGTTACAATACCTAAAGCAAAAGCTATTGCCATACATAGAATCAAACTCACAATCATACTTGGAATTAGACCCATAACAGCGTATTTCTTAAACAATATAGCTGAAAAATATGCTCCAAGCCCGAAAAATGCCGGATGAGCAAAAGATACCTGACCGGTACGCGCTAGCATATCCCAAGCCAATGCAAACGTAGCATAAAGAAAAATATGTTTACCGATTGTTAAGAAATAACTCGTTCCTTGTAACCCTGAAGCCAATAATGGAAATAATAATATTAAGGCTCCACCACCTATCATAAATATTTTTTCTGTTTGTTTTTTTGTTTCTATTTTCATTTTTTAAATAATCCTTCCGGTTTTACTATAAGAACGATTAAAATTATTAAAAAGAAAACACCATCGCTCCATCCCGTACCACCGGGCACATATGTACCTACCGCAGATTCGATTATTCCCATGGTTAGAGATGCCCACAGCACCCCTTTAAGGTTACCCAAGCCTGCCATCATAATAATAGCAAAAGCTTTTAGTGTATACCCGAAGCCCATATGAGGATCAATACTAACTACTATACAAAGCATTACCCCCGCAGATGCAGCAAGAGCAACGGATATACCGAATGCGATACGGAAAGTATTAACAACGTTAACACCGACTACCGAAGCGCCATAGCGGTTTTGCTCAACGGCTCTCATGGATTTACCGATTTTAGTATTTTTTAGGATATAAAATAATCCTATTACAATCCCTAAGGCCACAATAAAAATAATAAACTTGGCCACACTTATACCAATGCCCAATTTGGCATCTCCGATTAAATTGATATTCCACGCTTTTGAATATGCCGGTTCTGGATGAAGTGAAAAACTAGGTTTAGCGCCGGCTAAAATTTTAGCAAGATTGTGCAAGAAGATTGAAATACCAAAAGTAAGAATCAATTGGTTAATTTCTGGAGTAAACAATACTTTTTTCATTGAAACTTCGTAAGTAACGACACCTAAGAAGAAAACTATCATTCCTGCCAATACAATAGAAATTAGGGGATCAATACCCAAGATTTGATAGAAAAGATAACCTATAAATGCGCCTATCATCAGGAATTCACCATGCGATAAGTTAATTATCGTTACTATACCTACAGCAATAGCTAAGCCTATAGTAGTAATCATGTAAATTCCGGACTGCAAGACACCATTTACTATTACCTGAATAAATGTTTCCATGCTTCCCTTCCTTGTGATAAACAATTGGTTTTTTGCTCAATAATATTCTGATTTCCCAGTAAGTATGCTTTTAAGCATAATTAAAAACTACAAATTAAAGACTTTAGTTTATAATTTTTAAATCAGGCTTAAGAATAGCATATCCGGGAATTGTTGTCAAACTCCCGGATATTATTATATATGAAATTAAGATATAGTAATTAGTTAAATACTATTTTTTCTTTCTTTCACTCCATTTTGGCATTGGATAAACGTGTTCTTTTTCCGCAACTTCTTTAGGATAAACAACAACGCTTTTTCCGTTTCTCCACTGGAAGCTCATCCATTCAGTAAAACCTTGATGTTTTATGAATTTACTAGGTTTGAAAGTTAAGTTACCAATTGGAGTTGCCATGTTAATTTCTGATAGAGCTTTCATAACTTTAGCTTTATCAAGGCTGCCGGCTTTTTTAATTGCTTCAGCGATAACCATTACATTAACATAACCCATTGGTGCCCAGTAAAGTTGTGGAGTTCTATTCCATTTAGCTTTAAACGCTTTAACGAATTTTTCTGATTCAGCGCTTTTGATACCAGGCGCCCATAATACTAATGCAGATACATATTCGCTAATCGCCATACCAGGGAATTCTTTCGGCCATGACGGAGGAACAGGATAAACCATAGGAACGTTTACATCTAAGTTTCTCATCTGCTGCATTAAAGGAATAATATCAATATTGTAACAAATTACATAAAGAATGTCAGGTGTTACATTTTTAACTTTTGTTAAAATCGGCTCAAATTTTCCACTGCCTTTTTTGAAAGCTGTTTTCATAACAACTTTCATACCTTGCTCTTGAATCATTTTTTCAGCAACTTTTGCGCCGTCAGAACCGAATTCGCTGTCTTCGTGTAAAATAGCTACTGTTTTACCACCTGTAGTTTTAAAAAACTTAACTGTTTCTGCTACGTTGTAATAAGTCCATGGGTGAAGATGAAAAAACCAATCATCTTTAGCAAATATTTTTTCAACGCCTGTAGAAGCAGCGCCGCCCCAAACCATGATAGGTTTATATTTTTTAGCAATACCGGCTATAGCTTTTGTAACACCGCTGGTAAGACCGCCAATGAAAAATTTAACCTGATCTTTAGCTAATAATTTTTTGGTTTTAGTAATACCTTGGTCGGGCTTGAAAGCTGAATCTTCATAAATGATTTTGATTTTTTTGCCGCCTAAAAGACCTTTTTTGTTGATTTCTGCAACCGCAAGTTCCATACCTTGCTTAATTGATTTTCCTAAACCGTGGCTTAATGGGATTAAAGCACCCATTTTGATTACGTTTTTATCGTCTCCACCGCCACCTTTACAATTGGTGAGTCCGATAGTCACTAATACTAATAAAATAGCAATGACAATTTTAACTTGTTTGGACACAAGCAACCTCCTGAATAATATTTTTCTTATAATAGTACATATAACATATTAAT
>CALGPD010000274.1 GCA_937960625.1 uncultured Spirochaetia bacterium
GGTGAAGGCGGATTTGATATACCTGAACACGACTTAATCCATGATATTACTTTGAACAGAAGTGAAATTAAAAATGTATATACAAAAGTAAAATATAAAACAACAGGAGAAAATACATACGAATTTGAATTAAAGAACTTTGATGAAAAGTACAGATATATAAACCAATCCTATGAAGAAAAGGTTAATTATAAAGATTATTCTACAGGAAAATTAAAATTAAATATTGATGAAACGGGTTTCAATCAAATTGCAAAAAACTTTTTATTAAAGAAAGGTGAAAGAAAATTAATAATATCTACGGATTTAAGTTTTAAGTATAATTTCTTACACGTTGGCCAAATTATTAATCTAACAATTGAAGATAGAAACATTTTTTCAAGGCCTTTTGAGATTATTAAAAAACTCGTTAACTATAAAACGAAAAAAATCAACATACAATGTTCGGACTTGAATTTATTTCCTGAAATAGAAACCAATATGGATTTTATCCCGCCCAAGCTAGTTGAGGGATTCTTAGCCTATTGTAACGGGACTTGTGTTTCTCTATCCTGGCTGCCCGTAACTCATGATATAAACGGTAATCCGATTTCAAATTTAGCAGGGTATAAAATATATTACGGAAGATTATCAGGAAACTATGATTCAATATATATAGATCACTGCGGATGTTCTCCTGTAATTATTGAAAATAAAATTAACAATTATGAAATCTGGAATTGCGCTAAAAACAACGTGATATTTTTTAACGTTACTGCTTTTACAAATACGGATGCAGAATCTTCATTTTGTAAGGAAATACAAGTTAAAACAGGAAACTCAGGATATGGAATAACGCCATATGGTAATAGTTTCGGATGTTAAATTAATCTAAAAGGAGAATACAATGCCAGTTCTTGATAACACACAAAACTATAATTTAAATAAATTCGTATCCGGGTCTGATGATTGGGGGCCCGGTATGAATAACAATATGGATATAATAGACAACGAATTAAATACAGGGCGGAACCCGGTAAATATAAGTTATGATAATTCAATAAGCGGGTTAACAGCGAATAATGTTCAGGACGCTTTGGATGAGTTATCAGCAAACACAAAAATTATGTCATCACAGACGCTTTTCGTGTTATTTAACGGAGGAGACCATTGCCAAGTTATTCGCGCGAGCAGCACAAAGGTTTATCTAATGCCCGTTCCCTCGCCTTTCGGTAGCTTCATGGGCGCGGTTTTGAGCGATGGCACATACCTTGAAACAACGGGCAAAATAGAGCTTGATATTACAAACATTGCTCATCATTTGGATGGTTTCGGGCAGTGCGCTAACCAGATGTATGATATAATGTTTTTTGGTGACGGCGGAAACTTAAACGCGGGCTTTGTGTGGAAACCTAAAACCACGATTAACGGCGCGAATCCCCAAGGGTTAACAACACCTATTTCGCTTAATCAAGTCAACTCCAAAGATGTTGGTTTTCTTTTCAGCGTTGGTTCAGGGCTTCGGGTTTGGGAAAATGGATCTGATTTTGAAACTCCGGTTTTTTCCTACGGCGGAAGTTATAACCCGGACGGCAGCTTAACACCAACAGCGAAAACAGCAACAGGCTTAACCTTGAACAAAGACATTTTGATTACCGATTACGCGGACGGCGCGGAAATCTGCCAGCTTGATAATTTCGCTCCGCTGAACATTGCGGACGGCACACAAGCAGTAAGCGCGTATAAAGACACAGGCTGGAGCGTGAAAACAGATGCAAGTGGAAACCTTGAAAATTTCGTTATAATCGGAAATGATTTTTATTACACCAACGGAGACGGAAGCGCGAACTATGATTATTTAAACGGTATTGAGGCTATACCTTGCGCAACGACGGCAACCGTGAACAAAATAGAATACGTGCCTGTTGATTCAGTGCCTATACTCGTGGTCGGCGGAGATGCTTCACGCAAACACATGAGTTTTTGTTATTGGCAAGATTACGGCGAGAGCATGACATGGGGCGGGCAAAGCGTTATAAAAGAAAGTGCCAAAACCAAACACGGGCTTATAA
>CALGPD010000275.1 GCA_937960625.1 uncultured Spirochaetia bacterium
GTATATATCCATTAAAACAAGGATTGAAACTTAGTTTTCCTCTTTGAAGTCCTTTTCCTTTACCATCGTTGAGTAGTATATATCCATTAAAACAAGGATTGAAACAAGCCTCAACGTTTTCATTAATTTAACGTCATAGAATGTTTTGTGGTTAAACAACGGCTAATATACTTAAAACAATATAAATAATCTGACAATTAGGAAATACAAGAATTACTTTATCAAATTGATTTGACAAAAATATTCTTTCACAGTAGTATTTTTAATAAATCATAAAGGTGTTAATTAAAATGAGCAGCGGTTTTAATAATAAACAGTATATATTAAAGCTTTTTGGTTTGGGATTTTTACTCGGTGGATTATCTATTTTGATTGGCCATTTCGTTAATGATGAACCAATGTACAGGCAAATTGCAAGGCATTTACTAGATGGTAAAATAATGTATAAACACGTTGTTGATAACAAACCACCTTTAATTTATTATACATATGCTTTGTTTTTTTGGATTTTTCATATATTAAAATCTGGATTATCATATCATTTTATTGTAAAAATTATAAGTATTATAGCGCATGTTTTCACGCCTTATTTAGTTTATGTTATATCTAGAGAACTTTTTAATAAGAGAACTGCAAAAATCGCGGGTTTGATTTCCGTGATTACTTTATTTTCAGGGTATTATAAAGATTTTCTTTGTGCAAATACTGAGACATATATGAATGTGTTTGCTTTAACCGGATTACTATTTTTTGTTAAGAATAGATTTTCTTTTAAATGGTACAATTTATTTTTTTCCGGCATATTTTTATCCATCGCGTTTTTATACAGGTTACAGGTAGGAGTATATTTAATTTTATTCTTTGTAATTATTGTTTTTTATAATAAAAGAAAGTGTTTTTGGAAATCCATAGCAAGGTTAAGCTATATTGGAATTGGTTTTTTAATCCCAATAAGTATTACTGTGTTATACTTTTATCAAAACAACGGGTTATTTGATTTATATTACTGGATATTCAAATGGAATAGTATTTATATCAAAATTGGCATGCAGGGGAACTTGATTTTGCGTTTTATTAAAAAGTTTTCAGTTTTATTAGCCGGTCAATATAGCCATATTATTTTAGGCGTTTGCGCAATAGTTTTGATATTTAAAACCAGTCAGGGAAGAATTAGCTTTAAAAACTTAAAAATTTTTAAATCCAGAAAACACGCATTTTTAATTTATTTCTTTATACTGGCATTGATTACATATTTTGTAGGAGCAAGGTTTTACGGCCATTATTTTGTTCAAACTCTGCCGCCGTTATCAATATTAGCAGGGTATTATTTGTCAATCTATTTGCAAAAAAGAAATATCCGTTCTATTAATACATTCAGAAAATATTTAAAGGAAAATGGCAGTAAACAAAAAACTAAATTAATAACTTATCTCATTGTATTTATTTTACCGGTATTTGTTTTCTTTTCACTTCATTTTTATCTTGGAGTAAAACGTCAAATTAAATATATTTTCCGTAAAAAGATCACTTCAAATAACAGCAAGAAAAAGATAACTGTTAGAAAATATTTGAATAAACAATTCCCGGGAGTAAATCCGGTTTTTGTCTGGACAGAAGATGTATATATATACAGAAGATTGCAGAGAAAACCTGCAACGCGTTTTCTTTTCCTCAATTATCAAATGGGTAGGATTTGGGGTACCAAGCATAAATCCGGCACACCGGAAATGAACCGTAAAGTGGAATTAAAAAAATCATGGGAAATGCTGTTTGATGATTTTAATAAATATAAACCCAAATTGTTCATAGCTGCTAATAAAAAGCGCACAAAATTTATAATTGAAAAATATCCTAGACTTAATGAATATTTAAAAAATAATTTCGAATTTGTGATTACTGTACAAAATTACGAAGTGTATAAAAGAAAATCGTTAATAAAAACAAAGTAATCAAAATTATTTAGCCTTTTGTATAAATACATTTCTAAAGGATTGGAAATTCTAATGTTTTTGCTTGCTTGGACTTTAAGTATTTAAATCATATAAATAATTATAACTTTATATAACTAAATTTTAATCTGTAATTAGGAAAGAAATAAAGCAATGGCATATTATGATTTGTCTAAACAACGAAGAAAAAATGTCTATTCTGAAATGGAAAAGAATATTCATGAGGATTTCTCAAAAAACAAAACGCATAATATAATAAAATACGCTTCTGACCAGGATACTTATATTAGAAAAAACTGTTATCTTATAATAGGGCGTTTGTATAAAAGCAACGGGAAAATCAGAGAACAAATACTCACGGTTCTGGAAACTCTTTCGGGTTCGGAGAATGAGAAAATCAGGCAGACCGTTGTTTATGCTTTAGGCGAAATTGGTAAAACGGATTTTCATGCAATTGAAGAATTGCTCAACGCGTTTCTCCATGAAAAGCATCATTCGGTTAAAAACGGGCTAACAGGCGCGCTTAAACAAATGGGGGAGAAAAACCCCGTTCCTGTAATCCTTTGGGTGAAAAATAATATAAACAATTGCAGCGTGGATATGAAACCGCGTATACTGCATGGCCTTGAACTTAGAGGCAGGACACACCCTGAGGATTTACTCCCTTTACTTAGAAAAATTGTTCATTCGGGTACGGATAAGAAAACGGAAAAAATGATTATTCACATCATAGGCCAGATTAGTTATAAAAAAGGCTGCCTTGAAAAAGTTGCAAGCGCGTTATCGTTGTGGGAAAACAAAGAGTTTGTATCCTTATGCAAAAAGGAAATATTAAAAGTTCATTGGGCGTATAAAAAATTCAGCGTTTATGAAATAAAAGCAACGGAGAAATATCTGGAGGAAAATCTTTAACATGGATTCTCATATCATGAATTCAAACCTCAGCATGCACAAATATAAACGCAAAATAAATCAGGCTTAAACCAAGCATTCACGTTTTTAAGCAAAAGCAGGATTTTTTTAAACGCAGAGGCCGCAGAGTTTGTCGGAGGTAATAAACCGAAATCAAAACGTAAACATCCAATCTTAACTTTCATACTTAATCTCGAATTCAA
>CALGPD010000276.1 GCA_937960625.1 uncultured Spirochaetia bacterium
CCATTAAAACTAAAACAATAACCTTATGATACTTACTTGATTAAAGATAAAATTATTACAGGAGTCTTTGTTACGTTGTCTGCATACACTCAATAATAGGCTTAGCTATTAAATGTATTTGTTCTTTGAGTTTTGGATGATATTTAAATACGAGGATTTCAGAAATCAATTGTTCAAATATTGCCGGTTCTTGGACAGTACCGTCTTCTAAAATAGGTTTTAATTTCTCAATAATAGTTTTTATAAATACGTTAACGTGAATCCTTTTTTCATCATCAATACAATTCCTGTGCTCATCCATATATTTAATTAATTTGGAATCTATTTTAGACCTTGCGCAATAAATAAGTTTTTCCATATTCATAATATTCCCCTAAAAAAAAGCTAAATTATTAATCAAAATTCTATAAGCTAAAAATAACTATCTTCTGATTATTATAATATACTTATCAATTTTAAAAAAGATTTCAAAAAAATTAATAATTTAACGAATTTTATTTTTCCTAAATATAAAAAAAATTATATATGCTTAATGCCTTTAAACTTAAAGTTATCCAAATACTCAGGCTTGTGCGGAATTATATATTCGTTATCCGTACTATCGAGTTTACGGTTGATTTCAGAATCAAACCGTTTAATATTATCTTTCTTTTTTTTCACAATTATCTCCCCGGAAAAACAGTTTGGTACAACTACCCTATTTAACTCTTTAAAAAGTTATCTTAGAGCCCAAAGTTTTTCCCAGCCTAATCCTCTAATTTCATTTTCAAGATCATTAATGTTTTTTCCATTCTGTCTGAGAACGCGTTTTGCACTTTCAAGGTGTTTGGCTGCAACAGCCATGTTATCCTTTGATTTATAGTACTCATATAAAAAATAATGACATAAATCGGGTCTAAATCCAAGGCGCATTGCTTGAATAAAATTTGTCACATTCCTATGGTTTAATAAGTTTGAACGGCGGAAAAAAGCGCCTATTAAAAAATAAGCTCTGCCGAATTTATTGCGGTATACAGGCTCGGTTAAATCTGTAATTCTCAGCCTGTAACGTTTTAAATAATCAATAATCTCCTGCAAGACCTTTTTACCTTCATTGTTCATACTTTTTTTAAAAAATATTTCAGATTTTAAATACAACATGTCTATAAATAAACTTTTATAATATAAAGCATCTTTATATTTGATGGCGGCATTTATCTCCATCATTGCCTGTTTATATAACTTTTTCTTGTTAAATATCCATGCCATCCAATAATAACACTCCGCATAGTTTTTACGCTCATACGTGGCTTTCTCATAAGCATTTAACGCAAACGCATAATAATTATTCCCCTTGCGCCTGTAATAGTCTCCTCGCGCCTTATATGCATAAGAAG
>CALGPD010000277.1 GCA_937960625.1 uncultured Spirochaetia bacterium
TTTCCGTTATTGCCAAAAAATCAATATGCATTTATACTAGTTTACTATGGAACAAAGTAATAAGCAGGTACTGGTAATTGGTGTTACGTCCGGTATAGCTATATATAAAACCCTGGATGTAATTAGCAAGTTAAGAGATAAATACGATATACACGTTGTCATGACCCCTAACGCGTTGAAAATGGTTAACCCCATAACGTTTTCAACCATGAGCAGAAACAGGGTTCGGTATGACACGTTTGAGGAAAAGGACTGGATTGCGCATATAAGCCTTGCGGATGACGCGGATATTTTTGCGGTAATCCCGGCCACGGCAAATTGTATAGGCAAGATCGCGAACGGAATTGGCGATGATTTACTTTCCACGGTCGCGATTGCGGCGCACTGCCGGAAAATTATTGCGCCTGCAATGAACGTTAATATGTGGAATAATCCAATCGTTCAGAAGAATTTAGCTGTATTAAAAGAAAATTCCTGGGAAATAATTGAACCGGCCTCGGGCATGCTTGCGTGCGGATATGAAGGCCGGGGCAAACTGGCTGATGTACAGGATATAATTGCTCATATAATTGGAGATAAACCACTTAAAGGCAGGAAAGTCGTTGTAACTGCCGGAGCGAATATGGAAGACCTCGACCCTGTGAGGTATATAACGAATAGAAGCACGGGCAGAATGGGGCTTAGTTTCGCGAAAACAGCGAAAAACCTCGGCGCTGAAGTTGTTTTAATCCACGGCCATGTTGAAGAAAAAATACAGCAAGGTATTCCTAGCATAAGTGTTAGAAGTGCTATGGATATGCTTGAGGCTGTTAAAGAGTCGTTAGCGGATGCGGATGTTTTAATAATGTCTGCAGCGGTAACGGATTACAGAGTAAACAAAGTTAGCGATGAGAAAATTAAAAAGGATTCTAATGAACTCGTTTTAAAGCTTATCAAGAATCCGGATATATTAAAGACTTTAAAACCTGATAAAGGCAACAGGGTGTTCGTTGGTTTTGCTCTTGAAAGCGAAAATTTATTAAACAATGCCCGCAAAAAATTAAATGAAAAAGGCGTCGATTTGCTTGTGGCAAATTCAACTAAAGCTGAAGTGTCCCCATTTGGAGGCGACAGTTCTAAAGTATATATACTTGATAAAACCGGCAATACCGAGGAACTACCCGTATTGCCTAAGACGGAGATAGCGAGAAAAGTTTTTGATAGAATTTGCGGTTTATTAAACTGAAATAAATACTGAAATTGAGTCGTATTTAACCGTGAATTAAATATTTTGTAATGGAGTGAGAGAATGAAATTATCACATTTAAGAATTCTGTTAATTTTGGCAGTTCTTGCCGCAATGTTTACAGCGTGTAAAGACAACAAAAAACCAGAGCAGCCTGAAGACACAACTGCCATGAAATTTTTAACACAGGCAAACAAAGAATTTGAATTAAACAATTTTGAAAGCGCGATAACGAATTATAAAAAAGCGTTAACCATGTTAAAGTATAAAAACAACCGTGACGGGGCTAAAAAGTATTTAAATCAAAGCTATATTCAGTTAGCGAGAAAGAGTTTTAATAATGCGGACTGGAAAGGCGCGATTAAATACTATGACAAAGCTATTGAGCAAAAAGATTTCAATATGTCAAACAGTTTGAAATCCAATTTACTCGTTGAAAAAGGCCTTTGCCTGCATCAGTTAAGGAGATTTTTTCATGCTCTTGAGAGATATAGAGAAGCGCTTAAATTAACTCCTAAAGGCAAAAAAATTCATTTTTACATGGCAAATGCTTATATGTCACGCCGTCAGTTTGACCTTGCTGTTGCTGAATACAAAAAAGAAATCGAAATTAACCCAAGTTTAGCAGAAGCGTATAATAATTGTGGTTCTGCTTTTGTTGCTTTGAACCAGAATACAGAAGCCATAAAGTATTTTGAAGCTGCTTTAGCTAAAAACGCGAATTATTACAAAGCTTACCAGAACCTGTCTTCAGCATATTCAAATGTCGGAGCTTTCGGAAAGGCAATTAAAACGTATAAACGCCTTTTAGAAAAAAACCCGCGTATGAAAGAAGCATATGTTTATATGGCGGAAATCTATATGATTATACGTGACCAGACTAGAGCCAGAAATTATTTACGCGTTGCTCTTGAAAAAGGGTATAACAACTGGAACTATCTGTTAAATTATTCACGCGGTTTGCGGAAAGCCAAAGAATATGCCTGGTTTAAGAAACTGATTAAGAAATACAAAAAATAATTAAGTATACTCAAGAGGGAAATTAAAAGTTTCCCTCTTCTTTTTGCTAATTATACGAAATTCGATTTAAATTTTAAAAAATGAATATATCAGTTTTTTATTAAATCAACGAGATTGCTTTGTCACATTTATTCTGATTTGATCTGATAACTGATAAAATTAAAAAATCACACGGTTTCAGTCACAGCTAACGCAATAAAGTAATCCCATTTGGTTCTGCTGTCCCAACGGGAAAGCATTATCCCAATTGTATTAAGTATTTGTTTATTTATATGGAATAAGAAGATTTAAAAAACATCCAGCCTTAGGAACGGCAAAGGGTTTATGTGAGCATTTTTTATTCTAACTTCGTAATGCAGATGAGGGCCGGCTGAACGCCCTGTATTTCCAACGTAACCAATTACTTCTCCGCGGCGTACTTTATCGCCTTCTTCAACCGCGAATTTTTCCAAATGGCAGTAAGCAGAGGAATAACCGAATTGATGTTCAACCTGAACCATATTACCCGTTCCCGTGTCAAATGATGCGTAAGTAACTACTCCGTCAGCGGTTGCCCGAACAGGAGTGCCTTTAAAAGCACTGATATCCACACCGGGGTGGAACATAGCTTTCATTGTGAAAGGGTCGATTCTGGGCCCGTATCCGGAAGTAACGATTCCCGTTCCTACTAAAGGCCATATCGAAGGAATTAACCTAGATAGTCTTTTAAACTTAAGAACTGAGTAGATTAGAGTATTTGTTTTATTATTAATGCTTTTTATATTCTTAACGAATTGGGCCAGCCTTTGTATTTCTGTTATGAATTTTTTTTCCGGTAAACTCTTTGTTACATCTTTTGAAATAGTAAATTTTTTATACCCTGTATTGAATTCTTTGCTGTATCCTGTTGATATTAACAACTGGAAAAATTTATTGTTCATATTTTTGTTTTCTTTTACAATGCCGCCGGTTAAGTGCATGAATTTTTTTAGTACACCCATATACTTTTCGTTTTGATACCTAAATGTTCTTTGTTTTTTTAGAGTCTCGGGCTGTTTGTGGAAAGCATACCATGCAACTCCGAACAAGGAGAATAATAGAAAGAATGTAAAGATTAAAGTGAAATAGGAAATCTGGAAAGTAAATATTTTTTTCTCAGAATGCGGTATCAGCATTACTGTCATCAATTCTCTTCCCCGGTGCAATCTCCTAGAAACTTTAGATTTTATTTTTCTAATCTTCTTTTTCATAACGTTATATAAAAAAATATAAACTAAATTTTATTTTAAATCAATAGAATTTGAAAATGTTTTTTTAACAAAATTATCTTAGTAATCTATTTAAATTATAATCTAATCCCGCTCTTCTTATCGAAGAATTAATTATACTTCTAGGCCAGTAAAAATTAATTACTACCTGAGTGTTAATGGTTCTAACACGAATTCTTCTTCCAGCGTATGAAAAGAGCAGTAAAAAGAATTTTTTATGCTTTTCAAGCAGTAATCTTCCCTGTAAATATTTTTTTCCTTTTCTTATGGCTCTTTGTAAATATGCAATTTTTCTATTGCTTTTAAAAATAACCTGATTTAAAGTTGCCGGCAGATTTGGAAGCTGCTGTTGTGCCATCATTCCGATTTGAGCCGCAACGTTTGGGTTTTTGCAATATACTTTTAAGTTTAAAGAAACTCTGCTAGGCCCGTCAATATTAATTGAAACAGCATCAATATTTGATACTAATCCTGCAAATAGAGCAGCCATGGGGTTTGAGCCGCGCCTTCTGCCCGCGCCGGCTCTCATCGAACTGCTAAACACCTGTGCAAGTTTATCCAAAGTTAATATAATATTCAATGCTTTATTTTTAATTGATCTTCTATATAAAGACGCAAATTTTCTATTTGATAAGATATTTCTACCTGTACGCAATGCTTTTAATGACTTAAACATAGCGCTTAGTGAAGGGCAGATAATAATTAGGTTTTTGGAGTATCTGTGGAAATACGATGTTTCTTTCCCTGTTCCTTTAATAAAAATTTTTCTTCCTTGTATTATCCGGCTTTTCGCGACAGCAGTTTCATTCATGAATTTCGAAAAAATACTCTTTTCAAAATTTCCTCTTACACCAACGACCATGTCAGTATTGCCTCTAATTGAGGCGGAAAATACAAAATCATAAATATCGTTGTAAATATCAAAACCTGCTTCTTTTAAACCCGGCAGTATTTCTTTAAATACTTTTAATACTTGAGCATAGCGGTATTTATCTAATAATATTTTGAAATTTTTTAAAACAATTCTTTCAAACTCTTGTGTATTAACAGACCTTGATATTTTTTTATAATTAACGTGAAAAATACCTATATGGTCAGCCGGAACATGATGTAATCTTGCATTATTCGCAAACATTGAAATGCTGATAAAAACGGATAAAATAATTACTAAAGCTTTTTTCATTGTAATGTACCTCTTCTATGTGTATTATAAGTTTGTAACACCGTAAACCTTAATAATAATCAGGAAAAATAAAGTTGGCGATAAATATTGTATATTTAGCTAAATATTTTTTTAAAACTATTTAATTTTATAGATACGTGTTAAGTACATTAGAAAAACGTAAAATTTTAAAAAATGCTAAAAATTCTTATTTAAAATTTCGAAATAATAAGTATAATTTTATTTACAGAGGTAAATATGAAAAAAATTCTTATCCTTATAACAATTTTATTGCCGCTACAAAGTTTTACTTTCAAGTTTAGATACAAAGACAAAAAAAATGACAGATACATTATTATTTCTCATACAATCCAAACATTGCTTTCAAACAACAAACAGATATTAAAAATGGATATGCGCCAAAAAGGTGAATTACTCGTTGTACGTACCGGAAATAATATCGCGTATATAAAAGGAAAGTATGATTATTATCAAAGGCCGATAGGAGATCCGGGGCCGTACCGCGCAACAAACTCAAGAAGTTATAAAACAGAATTTGCAAGGAAACCCAATGGACAAATGAAGGTTGATGAAGATTATTATTATCCTATTGTCAGGAACGTTCCTTTTTTCCCTGCAAAACATATTAAGAAAGGGCAAACATGGGAGAATTATGGTATTGAATCTCAGGATTTCAGAAAACGCGGTATCCCTAAACCATATACATATAAAATCAGGGTTTTTTACCGGTATCATAACGACATAAATTACAAAGGAAGAAAACACGCTATAATCGAATTTTTTTACTACATTAATGAAAGAACGAATAACAGAATTATATACGGTTCAAGGCTGGGTTATATTCCTGCTAGGTTTTTCGGTTTTGTAAAAGGTAAGTATTATTGGGATAAAAATAGAGGGTTTGCTTCATACTATAAAAATAATTATAACTTTGTTTTTATTAACCGCAACGGAACCACAAACGAATATTTTGGCAATGACACAGGCGAAGTTTCAAAGATAAGATTAATAACGAAAAAACAGGAAAAGGATATTGAAACTAAAATCAATGAAACAGTTAAAAAGTCAAAAATCCCGGTAACTGTTACGAGAGATAAACACGGTGTACGGTTAAATTTTAAGGGAAAAGTTTTATTTAAGTTTTCCAGTTATAGATTAACAACACGGGCAGTATCCAAATTAAACGATGTCGCAAGAGTTCTAAGCGCTATACAAAAAAAATACCCTGGAGTTGAAATACGCGTTGAGGGTCACGCAGACGCGCTCGGCAGGCTTAAACGCAAGCAATTTTTTTCAGACATGCGCGCCAAAGAAGTTGCCAGATTTTTAATTAAACACGGATTAAATCCAGACAAGATTTCCTTCCGCGGTTGGGCTGATAAAAAACCCATTGCAACGAATAATACAAAAGCGGGCCGGAGTAAAAACCGCCGTGTGGAAATATTAATTAAAACGAAGTAACCAAGTTTTCAAACTGTTTATAAAGTTTTAAACTATTTTATAGTATCTTTTTCCAGTATGAGATTAGCATAATGAATAGCGTTATTTACATCTTGTGTATTTAGAGAAGGAAACTCGTTTACAATTTTTTGAATGGTCATTTTTCCGGCAAGACATTTTAAAATAAATTCAACGGAGATACGGGTGCCTTTTATGCAAGGTTTACCATTTAATACTTCACTGTTTGAAATAATCCCTTTGAATACTTTTTTTCCATTTTATAAATTTCTTTTTCTAATCTTATTAAATAATATTTATTTTCAAAGATGTTAACTTTTTTTAATAAATTATTTAGGTGTGTCAAATTAATTGTTGCTGAAAACGGTGTAAATATCTTGACATCAAATAATTATAGTGTATTATCCTAATGTCATGAAGAAAAAAAACGTTGTCCTATTTGTTTAGGGCTAGTGTTTTCATCGAATAAAAACTTAATATTATTTAATTTATATACATACAATTAATATTTGAAGCCATATTCTAAGCAAGTTTAATAGTCTTCAGCGCAATTTTTTTGCCTGAGTTTTTCGATACATCGTATATATTAACTTCAGGTGAAAATTGTTTGTCAACGGGTAAATAAATTACAAAATGATGTTCCGGATTATTTACCTGGATATAATTTCCTCCCGCTCTCCGGTTATATTTTTTAGCGACTTGCCGGTGCCCGCCGAAATAGAAAACTTTTTTAATATCCTGTTCGGGGAGAAATGCCTTTAACATTTTTTGCACGCTGCCTTTTTCAGACTCGTTATTATCTGTCCATGTAAGGCCCTCAATTACTTCAGGGTGTTTTTTGTAATTTATTATCCGGTCTTGTGAATACGTTTTTAAAGGCTCTGCATGTGAAATAACGAAATTTTTTCCTAACGCGAAAACGGGCATAAGTTTTTCAAACTCAGCATATGAATTTAAAAAATCTTCCCCATAATTTATTTTTACATATTCCCTAACCATTGCACCCTCGAGCGCGAATTTAGCAAACGGATGATTCCCATGCCCCTGTTCGTTTAAAATATTCTCATGATTGCCTTTTAAAAAGTGAAAATTTTCCGGACACGTTATTTTTAACTGCATAATCATCAACATTGTTGAAAAAGATTCCATCATTTCTTCATCCATTGCAGGAGAGTCTTCAAATCCGTTTTGGAATTCATTGAATGCCTGTTTCCAACGCATCGCGCCGCGCTGTTCGGAATGCATACCGTCTCCAAGGCATACGATTTGAAGTTTGTTTTCCGACATTAAAGTCAGGTTGGTTAGTTTCCGTTGTCTTTGGTCAAATAACGCGTTTATTAAATAATCCCTGCGGCTGTGCAAATCTGATATTATCAGTGTAGGAATATCATTTTTTAATTTAATAAGCCCTCCGGGATTACCTTCATCGTCTCTGGGACGTATGTTTTCATTTTCGTTTTTTAATATTTCAATAACCCGGGATAAATGAGTAAATAATTTTCTTACTTTTAAGTTTGATGTTTTTGAAACTCTGGATAATTTCATTTTTACAAGCGCCTGCCGTTTTGTTTTATATATCATATCAGGTAATATTTCTGTTTGTATGTGTTCCAATTTTCTTCTCCGTAATTTTTATTTTCTTAATTAAACCTTTTGGCTTAGTATTTTATACGATAATTACTGTTCTAAACTTTCTCCACTAACTTATGGTTATTAAAAAAAGCAGGGAAAATGCCCTGCTTTTTTTAATTTGTTTTTAGTTAATTACACTTCAAGAGGCTGCTCTAGCTCTTCTTCAATCCCGGCATTAATGTCAACGAACTCCTCAACGAGTTTACGCGTTGCCTGGTCAAGTTTTTGTGTCTGCACTACGGGTGATAATTCTTCTTCAAATATCGCGATTTCGAGAATTTGAGAAGTATTTTTTACAGGGCCAAGGTCAAAATATACAGGATTATCAATGCTGATAAAATTGTCTTGAACCGCTGAATCTTCTTCGCTGTTGCTTTCCGGAACGTCTGTTCTTAAACCAATGCTTGTATAAGAAACGCGTCTTTTTCCATCCATAACGGGTTCAATATTCACTAAAGAACCTGAATATGTAATAGCTAACGCACCCTGGTCTTCTGCTAACTCAAGGCTGTCAACTTTTACCATGCCCATGGTTTCGATTTCATCATCAAAAACTGCTTTTTTATCAAGCCATGCCTGCGCAATTCTGTCAACTGCATCTTCAGTTCCTTCAAAAGCTGAGTCTTTGCTCAACGCTTTGATATGATAATGGATTTTTTCCGGTATTTGATTTAATACATCACTCATGATTTTTTTCTCCTTGTTTTTCCTAATATTTTCTTTAATTTACTTGTAAAGTAGCATTTACGCGCGCAAATTTTAAATCATCCCCGTTGTTTAAATCAACGGATTTGTTTTTTTCCACGCGGCTGCCGTTAATAAAAGTGCCGTTTAAACTCATGTCTTTTAACGAAACCCTGCCTTGCTCAAAAAGAATAACGCAGTGTTTTCTCGATACATAGTCTTCCGGGTCGCTTAAAATTATATCAGCGTTTTCTCTTCCAACAGTGTTTTCTCCTTGTTTAAGCTCATATTCTTTTCCATTTAATAAGATAATTGCTTTATCCGGAGCGCCTGCCTGTTCATCGGGAATAGATACAATGGTTTCATCTCCTAAAACCGCGCCGCATTCATAACAATAAGCTTCGCCTTCAAGGTTGTCGTATCCGCATTCTGGACAATTCATTTTTACCTCCTTGGTTTTTTTGTTTTCATTCAACATGGTTTATATTACGGGAGGGATATATTTTTTCTTTCACTTTGATTATAAAAAAGTAAACTTTTAAACAGTGATTAATTCTTTAATCCATCCTTATTGAATCCCTCTCCATCTGTGGGCAACGATTTCTTTCTTTCCCACTGATTCACAGGATTCACACGGGATAGAAAAAGTGGACTTAAACCAAGCATTCACGTTTTTAAGTAAAAGCAGGATTTGTTTAAACGCCGAGGCCGCGGAGTTTGTCGGAGAGCTTTAAGTTAAAGTAAAATCAAACTATAAATTTTAATATCTCTATTTAATCTTG
>CALGPD010000278.1 GCA_937960625.1 uncultured Spirochaetia bacterium
CGGGTTGATATGCCTTTTAAACACCTCGTACTTGCTAATTATCCTGATACTTATTACATGCCTCTTGATTTTCACATCCCCGTTATAATTGATGAGGACATGTTCAGGACAATTGCCAGAGAACAATTCCCTGATGAAACTTATGACGTAACGGTAAATAGAGGAACTGTTGTAGTTGCTTCATTAATAAGGCTTTCATATGAATTGGATGAACTCGATGAAATGTTATTAGCCATGAACCATGAGATCCATGAAGATGATCCGTTTTACACCGAAAAAATTTTTTTAAGGGAAATAAACAATCTCACCGGCCTTGCAATCGATAGAAATCAGATTATCACATGGCAGGAGAAATCTTTAACCGGTTATACCGCGTAAACCGGAGGCAGCGTGAAAAACGTTTTAGTTGATGCATTACCTTTGGGTTCAAGATGGGAATTATTTATAGAACTTGATAAAATAGATGATTATATTGATACAGTAATTGATGATCATTTATTTTCTGCTAAAAATGATAAGTTCGGCGCTTTAACCAGTGCTCTTGACAAAAACGTGTATTCCTGCTTGATTTTTAAAAAAGCAAAATTAACATCTGCTTTCCCTTTTTATTATTCAACAAAAGGGTTGTTAAAAGCAAAAATAAAAAAGATACATACAACGCGTTTGGGTGACGCGTATTTGACCTGCGAAATAAACGGGCATGAGATATGTGCTGTTTCTGTAGATTATAGTTTTAATAAACGCGCTTATTCAAAAAAAATGAATTTATATTTTTCCGCTATTGCTTATAATTTTTCTAAAATAGATTTGCAGACTAAATTGGCAAAGCCGTTTGTTAAAGTTAACAGTGGTTTTTTGGATGAATATACAATAACGTGCAGTATATCCGAAAATATGGGTTATGACTTTATTGTTATACCTGAGAAAATGCCAGGGTTTACTTTGCCTTTGCTTGCAAAAGAAATATATATGCAAAAACCCCGAGTGGGAAATAACGCATCCGGTGATATATGGTTAACGTGTTTTTCAGAGGATTTTAGTGTTAGATTGGAAAAAGCGTTAATAGAAAGGTAATATGAAATGAAAATATATTCGTTATTGATAACTGTAAGCATAGTATTTTTATTGAATTGTACTACTGGAAGTTATCCTCCAAACTATAGCAAAAAGTATGTAAACCGTGAGCCAAACTATGAAAAAGCTTATGATATGGAACTCGAGGGAATTGATTTAACAAAAAAAAACCGGAATAAAGAGGCAGTTAAAGTATTAACTAAAGCTATAAAAAAATTTGGTGATTATAATCATATTTACAGGTTATACACAGCAAGGGGGATTTGTTATCATAAACTCGGTATGTATAACAAAGCAAAGAAAGACTATTACGCTGCCGTTAAAATATATCCGTATTATATAAACGCCTGGGTTTCACTTGGAATTTTATATAAAAATTCAGGGGAAATAAAACTCGCTAAAAAAGTTTTTTTAAAATGTATTGAAATAATGCCGGATAAAAAACAAACTTTTGTGCTTTTAATCCGTAATCTTGAGACTTTCTCAAAAGCTTATACGGCATCCGGCGGTTTAATTTTTGAGTACAATTTTTTAAATATAAATTTTCTGTTATATGCAGCCGCAAATATGTCGGTAAAGACAACGGATAACCCATATCAGCCTTATATAATAAATTTTAAAGAGTTTGCCGGCGAAACTAACTACTATATGTTTATAATGGATTTTAGTAAAAACCCTAAATTCCGGTTTCTTCCTTATGAAAAAAGAGTGAGGAAATGGGTTGAGTATGAGAAAAATCAACTTGTCAGGTCAAAGAAGAAAAATATTGAACTATCTAAGATTGTTCTCAAAAGGGTTTATAACAGGAAATGCGCCTTGGTTAAAATCAAAGGTGATGAAAAACAGTATTTATTACTTTTTTTCTTTGTGAAAAAACACGGTATTATGCTTATGCTGAAATCTACAAAAGAAAATTTTGATAAAAAAACGAAACTTATGTTTTTACTTGTTAAAAATATTAAAGTGCGGAAAATAAATTAATTTATACTTTATAAAATTATTATATTTATGTATAAAAATTTGAAAAGGAAATATTATGGCAAGAAATTCAATTGTAATAGGAACGGGTTCATATCATCCGGAAAAATATCTGGGTCGAGAGTATTATGTAAAAAAATACACTGAGAATATAAATAAGTTTTTTGATAAAACTCATATTAACGGTAAATACGTTTGTGCTGAGAATGAATCAAGTTTAGACCTTGCAGTTCATGCGTCAAACAATGCAATTAAAAGCGCGGGTTTAACTCCGGATAAAATTGATTTAATAATTTTATCAACCGATACTCCGGCATTTCTTTCTCCTTCAACTTCAGTTGCTCTCCAATATAAAATTAAAGCAGTTAATGCGGGCACGTTTGATATAAATTGTGCATGCGCGGGTTTTGTTACGGCAATGATTACAGCGTGGAATTATATTAGAAATGATGAGAAAATTAATCACGTTCTCGTTGTTGGTACATATGCAATGACAAAATACATTGAAGACGGCGACCCTTTCGCGGAGCCGTTATTAGGTGACGGTGCAGGGGCAATTGTACTTAAAGCTGAAGAAAGTACTGACAGAGGTATTTTAGCCACGAAACTTAAAGCCGAAGGTGAATATTATGATTACCTTGGTATATTCGGCGGTGGAAGCGCTAATCCCCCTTCGCATAAAATGATTGATGAAAAACAGCAATATGTAAGGTTTGCAAAACGTTTTCCCGCAACCATCAATGAGGACACCTGGCCTGTTATGATTCAGAGCGTTGTTGATGAGGCAGGGTATAAAATTGATGATGTAAACTGGAGTGTATTAACTCAGGTTAATTACGATACAATTGCTGAAGTTCATAACAGATTGAATATACCAATTGAAAAAGCAATAACAATCATGGATAAATACGGATATACGGGCAGCGCATGCGTTCCAATGGCAATTCACGAGGCCGTTTCAGACGGTAGATTTAAAACCGGAGATATTGTCGTAATGTGTGCATCAGGCGGCGGCGCGAATTTTGCTTCGCTTTTAATGAAATGGTAAATTAAATATAACGGAAATTCCCATATAAAATGTTTATGATATACGGGGCGGCAAAGTCTATTGCTGCCTCAATATTTTTATTCTCATGTGTTTATATTTTGTCCCAGTCCGGATAGAACGAGAAACCTTTTTATTTTTTTCGTTGTTGTTTTCGGAAATTCCTCATGACGGATAGTGAATTTTTTAACGCGTTTATAAACCGCTAGATGCGATGTAAGATGTTTAATTTCTTTTGAAATTATTTTGTTTAACTCTTTTTCGTTTTTTTCAAGGTTATGTTCGGAGCAATGCCGGTCGTAATATTCAAAATCAGGCACAATAATCGCGTTGACTTGTTCTTTACCTTGAAATTCACCGCTCCAGACAAGAGATTCAAGAATAAAATCACTTTTGTTTAGCCAAGTTTCTATTTCTTCGGGGTAAATGTTTTTTCCTCCGGCTGTAACTATTAAGTTTTTCTTTCTGCCTGTTATGTAAATATATCCGTCAGAATCTTTATATCCAAGGTCACCGGTTTTAAACCAGCCGTTTTCAAAAGCCTGTTTATTTATTTCTTCTGCCTCATGATACCCGTTAAAAATGCTCGGGCCTTTAATTAAAATTTCACCCACACCGTTTTCATTAGGATTACGAATTTCTATTTCAACTCCTGGCAGAGGTATGCCTATTGCAGCGTGTTTATACTTCCATTGAGGGTTAAGAGCGTATATCGGGGATGCTTCTGTCATGCCCGCGCCCTGCATAAACGTAAAACCAAGTTTTTCAAAAAAACTTGATATTTGAGGATTTGCGGCCGCTCCCCCGGTAATTAATAACCGTAGTTTATCACCAAAATTCTTATGAAGTTCTTTAAATATTTTTTTGCGGATTTGTTTTTTTCCAAATTTTTCTAATACGTTGCTTATAACCATACCGAGCTTAAGTTTTAATTTTCCAAGCGGTTTTGCTCCAATTGATGAAAGTATTTTTTTGGAAATACTTTCATAAAGTGCCGGTACTCCTAGCATAATTGTGGGGCAGACATCTTTGGCATTATCCGCGATTTTATACAGGTTTTCTGTAAACGCGATACTTGCCCCTTTATAAAGAGGAATTAAAAAACCACAGGTGCATTCATAAACATGGTGCATAGGCAAAACGGACAGCCATTTATCCTTTTCATCAAAATTAACAAAACAACATGTATCAACCATGTTTGAACAAAGGTTTTTATGAGTTAAAGGCACAATTTTTGAGTTTCCCGTTGTGCCTGACGTAAATAGCATTGACATAACGTGTTCGGGTTTTACCGTGTTGTTTAATACGTTGTTTTTTCCTTTATTATTTAATTCTTTGCCTTCTTTATATAAGTCCTGAATATATAATATTCCTTTTTTAGAAATATTATCCATACAGATAACGTGTTTAAGTCTGGGGAGGTCATTTTTTATGTAAAAAATAATATTAGCATGGTCTTCGGTACATACAACGGCTTTGGCTTCAGAAACGTGCAGGGTGTGGGAAAGTTCCTGTTCTTTTAATTCTCTATCCAAAGGAACTGCAATAAAACCTGAAATTGCCGCGGCCATATATGTAACCGCCCAATCAATCCTATTCCGCCCTATTACAGCAATTTTATCTCCCTGCTTTAACCCTAAGCCGGAAAGAGAGCATGCGAAATTTTCGCATATATTTAAAAATTGTCCGACTGAAAGTTTTTTCCATTTTCCGTCAACTTTTTCTTCGAAAGCAAGGCGGTCCTTACCGCGTTCTACTGCTTTATAAATCATATCTTTAATTGAAGAGATTTCATAAGTTGAAAAGTATTTGTTTTTTTCGCTCATATTTTCCCTGGCTAATTCGTTATGAAGAGTAAAACATAGTTTACCGATTTAACCATGAATATTGTATTTTTATTTATGGAATTTTTCAAGTAAACTTTTTAATTTATTAAGATTTTATTAAAATATAAGTACAATATTATAACTCCCTTTATTTCTAAATAAATTGTTAGTTATCCACAAAAAAATTATATAAAAAAAATAATTAAAAAATATTCCTTGATTTAAATACCTCTGAGGTTTACTATCACTTATTACTTATAATTGGTTTGACTGCCGAAATTGAGGTGAAGAATGAAAATCTTTATAGTTGATGATTCCTATTTAATGCAGGAGTTTATTATTAACATCTTAAAAGAAAACCGTAAAGATAAGCACGACACTTTTATCAAAACGAATAACGGCAATGAGGCTTTTGAAACTATCCGATCCGATACTGTTGATTTAATACTCGTTGACTGGAACATGCCTGAGTTGAACGGCCTTGCTTTTGTTGAAAAAGTCCGTGGTTTAAAAAAATATATTGATACTCCAATTATAATGATAAGTTCCGAGCAACATAAAGATTTAATCTCTCAAGCTTTGGCGAGGGGTGTAACTGATTATATTTCTAAACCGGTGAATGCGTTGCATTTATGGGAAAAAATTAAAAAATTTATGGATTAACCTATGGATAAAAGAACGAGTATTTTCCTAAAAATTATTTCCTTTTTTTATATTCTCCAACCTATTGGATATATTTTGCTGTTATCAATTTATAATAAGATTGACCCTGTTACAGTACTTAGGTCTTTAAGCATATCAAATATGACATGGATAATCTGGTGGGTGTTTTTTATATCAGGGCCTATTGTTGGGTTCGGATTACTCTATGTAACGAAATGGGGATGGTATGCTTTTGTTATTCATGGCGGATTAATCGTTATAAATAATTCCTACTATCTAATAACCGGAACGTTTAACTTTGAAGGTATTGTTACATTGATATTTTTATTAGGTGGTTTCGGGCTTTTATATTTTTTCCTGAACAAAGAAGTGCGTTCGCCTTTCTTTAATCCGGCAACGCGTTGGTGGGATTTAGAAGGCCAGGCAAAAATTGAAATGGACAGCCTCGTAACTTTTACCGACCAGAGCATTGACGCGAAAATAATGGATATATCCAAATACGGCTGTTTTTTAAAAATGGAGCCTGTTTATCATATCGGAGAAGAAGTCTCTATTTTAATAGACATTGAACATAAACTCCGGGGTAAACTGGAAGGAAATATAGTCTGGATAGCCAGAGATCTTAAACAGCTGCCGGACGGCCTCGGCATAAAGTTTTCTAAAAAAACAGACGAAGAAAAAACTTTCATCGGACAGATAATATCAAAACTAAAAACTTTAAAATATGAAATTCTGAAAAAAGAAAAGTAATTTTATCAAGTTGATTTTGCGTTATCCATATCAGCACCGCAGAAATGGCAATATAATTTCCAAATTTGATTACCTGCTTGATCTTTAATAATAACGACATCATCCTGCATAACGTATTTATCAACTTTCCCGCATTTTGGGCATTTGAATTCAGCGTGCATTTAAGTATCTAATCATCCTAAACTTTTTTTGGTTTATATAATAGCATTTAATGAAAAAATAATATAGTACAGGCAAAAAAAGTATATTTTATCTAGAAAATTATGCTTGATTTTATACCATAAAAATAATTGCTGTAAAGATAATTGACGGAAAAATATAAACAGTATTATTATTCAATATAGTTGGCGTTTAAAACCAAGGGAGACATAATGAAAAAAATAATTTTGCTTAATATTCTTATTTTATCATTTTCTGCGCATTTATCTGCTCAGGAATATTACACTAATTCGGATGTTAAAAAGTTTATGAAACCGCATCTTCGCGTAAAGCCTATAAAGAAATATATTCATGTAGGTGAAAAACTCGTTATCCGCGGAACTTTTTCGAATGAGATAAAAGCAATAAAAATTTATCAGGAAACTAAATTAGGCCTTGTAAAATCTGTTAAGGTTAAACACAACGAAAATGCTTTTACTGCCCATGTTGTTTTTAATTCCAGAGGCAAATATATCCTTGAGATAGGGTGTATTCATAAAAAATGGTCATGGAAAATGGGAATCCTTGCTTATATTCACGTTGACAGTAACAGGCCTGTGACAACACCGCCTTTTAAAGAAAGAACTCCAATAAGAAATACTGTGCAGGCTGAAAGAGTATTTTTAAGAAAACTCAACCGGCTAAGAGCAAGGTATAATTTAAATCCAATGAAATGGGATAAAAAACTTGAATATATTGCCCGGTATCATGCCAGATTATGTGCTAAACATGGGTTCAGCGCACACACTACTCCGTGGAGCGGCTCGGTTAGTGACAGGGCAAAAATGATCGGATATCACGGAGTAGGGGAGAATATAGCCGGTGGAAGAACCCCGGCGAGAGCTTTGAACGGTCTTTTTAAATCCATTGCGCATAGATCCGCATTGTTAAATCCTTTTTTTACAAAAGTTGGAATAGGTGTTTCCCGTTTTAAGTCTTATTATTTATTCACGGTTAATTTTTTAAATGAAGCAAGCCACTTCCGCAAGTTAAAGCAATATAAGAGAGCCTTAAATGTTATGAAATACATTGAACGCAGTATTAAGCGAAGCATATACCGTAACCATAAAAGTACTTTAGCAAGCTTTTACCGCCAACGGGGTTGGATAAATATGAAATTAAAAAGGTATGGGAAAGCTAACTATGATTTTATAAATGCTTATCAAAACGCTCCTGACAATATGCACGTTATAAAGGGCCTTGCCCATTCTTATTACCGTGTAAAAAAAATACCCAACAGCAATAAAATATTATAATAAAGCTTTAGAAATGGAACCAAAATACGTTAACGGTATTAAAATGACTGCGTGGAGTTATTACCGTATGAAAAAGTACGCTAAAAGTATAGAAATTTTCAAACGCGCGCTTAAAATCAAACCGGATGATAAAAGCGCCAAAAACGGTATAAAAATCAGTTTAAGCCGGCTGGCTCACGCGGAGTATAAAAGAAAAAATTATCACGCTGCTATTAATATTTATAAAAAAGCTCTCGCAAGAGACCCTGAATATCTAAACCCATTAAAAATGATTGGCTGGAGTTATTATAGGTTAAAAAAATATATAATTGCTCATTTATATTTTAAAAAGGTTTTATTAAAAAACCCCCACGATAAAAACGCGTTGCAGGGTGTTAGAGTTTCTTTGTCCAGATTAGCTTATACGGATTTCAAGAACAAGGAATTTAGCAAAGCGCTTAAAACGTATTTAATAATATTAAGAGCTTATCCTGATTATGTTAACGCGTTAAAAATGACCGGATGGACATATTATAAACTCGGTGAATACAGAAAAGCCAGGGCATACTTTAGCAAAGCTATTCGTCTGAAACCCGATGACAATAATTCAAAACACGGGCTTGAAGCATGCAATAGACGGTTGAATTATTAAATTTTAAGCTTAGTATTTTTCAGCTACTGCAGTAGTTTTACGGAAAAGTGTGGTTTTACAAAAACATTGAATATTGCTTTTCCTTATTGACAAAAAATAATAATCTAGTATGATTGCATTTATGTTTAATATAAAAACGAAAAGAATTTTGAATATAATTATTTTATGCGTTGTCTTAATACATTCAACGTGTATAACCCCGGAATTATCTTCTGCCGGCAAGATTGCTTATTCGAGATGGAACGGAAGTGCTAATGTAATCTACATTATGAATGTAGATGGAAGCGGCAAAACCGCTATAACTGACGGAACATATAATGATTTTGAACCTGTTTATTCCCCTGACGGATCAAAGATTGTATTTGCACGAAATTTCGGCCCAGGTGATCAACAAATTTTGATAATGAATGCAGACGGCAGAGGAATTAAACAATTGACATTTAGCGGTAATTGCGGAGATCCGACTTTCAGGCATGACGGAAGAAAAATTCTTTATAAAAAAGAAAATGGCTTCTTTGTTATGGATATTGACGGCAGCAATAAGCAGGAGATCCCATTTGTTAAAGGCTCTCAAGCTAATTGGCATCCAAGTTTTTCCCCTGACGGTTCTAAAATAGTTTTTCTGAGTTTAAGGGTTAATCCTCAAAAAATATATATTATGAATGCTGACGGAACAGGATTGAAAAGGCTGACTAATAATGCGGGAAGGGAAGGTTATGCTACTTTTTCCCCCGACGGAACAAAAATGGTATTTTCAATTGGGCCGTATGCAGGAATAAATGAAATATATATGGTTAATTC
>CALGPD010000279.1 GCA_937960625.1 uncultured Spirochaetia bacterium
GTTCCGGAATGTAATCGTTTTTTATATTTTTTCTCAAGGATTTCAGCACAGGCAACGTTTAAATCTTCTTTTTCATGTTTTGAAAGCGTATCGTAAAGATGATCACAAATTTTTTCATTAACAAAATAGAAACCGCCTTTTTTCTCAAAAACATTAATATCAATTAATTGTTCTTTATTCGCGTTGTCAAGAGCAATAATAATTTCTTCCAAATGTTTTTTACCCGAATATTTTTCATACATTTCATCCAAAAGTTTAACATCGAAATCTTTTCCAATTACAGAAGCAAAAGCCAATATTTCAATATCTTTTGATTCCATATTAGCAAGCCTGTTTAATAAAACTCTATGTACATCGTTTTCAAAATTAAAATTTTGTAAGATTTCATAACGCACTTCCCAAGTTCCCTGATTTTCAACAATAGCACCTTGATCGTATAAAAATTTAATATTTTCAAGTATAAAAAACGGATTGCCTAATGTATTTGAAAATATCATCTTATAAAATAATTCATCAAATTCTATATTACGGCCAAACACACGGTTTATTAACAAAGGGATTTCTTCGTATTCAAGGGCATCCAAAGTCAAACTTGAACATATGGAAGATTTATTTTTAAAACGTTTTATTAATTCGGTGTATGCATCCTCGCTTCTAATAGTCATTGCAAACATTATTTTTGTGTTATGCAAATTCTCAGCCATATATTCGATTAATTTATATGTATCTTCATCTGCCCATTGAAAATCA
Source organism: uncultured Spirochaetia bacterium (assembly GCA_937960625.1). Classification (GTDB taxonomy): domain Bacteria; phylum Spirochaetota; class CALGPD01; order CALGPD01; family CALGPD01; genus CALGPD01. Next base: position 751 of record CALGPD010000279.1, read on the forward strand.
TCAATCATTAAAACTATATTTTCATCCAGACTGCCTAGAACCTTAAAAAGATTAACTATAGAACTGATAACACTTTCTTTGGTATCCAAAATCTTAGCATTTTCGTCATATATAACGTCTAAAAAACGCAGTAAAAACGCGGGAAAAATATTCTGCAGAATATATGTATCTTGTTTAAGGTTTTCGTGAATAATATCATGATATTCACTTTTATAATAATTATTAAAATAATCCGCAATCATGCTTTGAAAAGGCGCATACGGAATATTTTTATATGAATCCGAACAGCGGAATGATAAAACTACAGCTTCTTTTTCAATTAGACTTTCTTTAAAAGTAGTCAGCAGCTTTGTTTTACCAATTCCCGCAACACCGTCAATAAAGACCATCCTTGGCCTTTTATTTATTATGCGGTCATATGCTGATAAAAGTATTTGAGTTTCCTGCTCCCTGCCTACAGTTTTAACCTGAAAGTTTAATTTTACTGAACGGTCCTGCAACCCTATTGAAAAATATTCGTTCTCAGGATGCTCCAAATACTGCTCTAAATCCGAAGTCAAGCCTTCAGCACTTTGATAACGTTCTCCGGGTTCTTTTTTTAATAACTTTAGAATAATATCATCAATTACCGGTGGAATATTATTATTAATTTCAGAGGGAGGGACAGGTTTTTCAGCAAGGTGTTTGTGAATTAACTTACCTATATCTTTTTCGATAAAAGGCGGCCTGCCGGTTAATAATTCATAAAAAGTAGCGCCCAAAGAGTATAAATCACTGCGGTTATCTATTTCTCTTTTTAGATATCCTGTTTGTTCAGGTGAAATATATGAAAAAGAACCTACTAATGAGTTTTTCTTAAATATATCAGTAAAATCAATTAAATAAGCTAAACCAAAATCAATAATTCTTAAATCGATTCGATCACTATCTTTTCGTACAAGGATATTATCCGGTTTAATATCTCTATGAATAATATCATTACCGTGAATATATGACAAAGCCATAGAACACGTTTTAATTATCTTAATTTTCTCTTTAAGATTAAAATCATCAACGGTTTGTTTTAAATTCCCGCCAGGAAAGTATTCCATGACCAACGAATACTCGTTTTCTTCTTCAATTATATCATAAAGTTTAATAATATTATCGTGCTCCAGTTTTGATACAATACTGGATTCTCTTGTAAAACGTAAAATTGCTTCAGGGTCATCTTTATACGGTGTTATGGAAAGTACTTTTATCGCTACTTGACGGTTTTCAATTCTATCAAAACCAAGGTATACTTTACTCATAGCGCCCTGATTTATTTTTTCAAGAATTTTATACCGTGTTTTCCCACTTTTTTTCATAATTTAACTTTTCTCAAAAAATTTAAAGCAATGCCTAGCACTAACATTTTTATTATATTTGATTATTTTAATTATGTAAATAGTTTTATATTAAATTTGAAAAATCTTTTAAAATATAATTATACTATAACTTATAACACTGAAATGTTTACTTTAAAAGAATTATATATTAATTTAAAGAACTTGACAATAAAAAAAGTTATCTTTATTATTCTCTAATGTTTAACAAGGATAATGAGGATATTTTTACCGGATTTCCTGACGATTTCCCTAAACTCGTTGATTCAGGAGGACTTGGGCAGGGCCGGTTAATTACCGGGTTTGGCGGAATAAAAGACAATTCACGTGAACAAAATATTAAAAATACTAAGCATATTCCTGTTGTTTTAATTCATGGAAACGGAGCTACTGCAACCGGGTCAGCATTTGATTATTTTTTTAATTTCTCATGGAGTAACATCCGGAAACGGCTTAAACAAAAGGAATACAACGATTCTGAAATATGGGCATTATCCTATCTCGGCAACCCTACTACTGTACAAATTAGTAACTGTTTAACTTCAAACATTGGTGATGTACGGCTATTTATAGACAGTGTAATAGAATATTTAAAAGTTGATAAAG
>CALGPD010000280.1 GCA_937960625.1 uncultured Spirochaetia bacterium
AGCGTATCACGGACGCTTAAATCTACATTTTCTTGTATAAGTAATTTTAACGTTACTTTTAAACCGTATGCGGAACAAAAAATTACTGGAAAGTTTCCGAAATCATCAGAAGCATTAATATCTGAACCGTTTTCTATTAGAATATGCACAATTTCATCATTATCCATAGCTTTACTTAAAGCGCCTAATAAAGGCGTTCTTTTGGGATATTCTGTATAAATATTAGGGTCAGCGCCATTTTCCAATAATATTTTTATTGTTTGAATGTTTCCTGATTTTACAGCCTTGAAAAGCGCTGTTTCACCTTTTTTATTTTGAAAATTGATGCTTGGCTTTGCTATCAATAGAACATTAACAATGCCATGCAACCCTAAAGCAGATGCCGCAATGAGCGGAGTGTCACCGTTTATATCTTTTTCATCTATCTTAGCTCCGTTTCCAATAAAAAGTTTAACTAGATATTCATCGTTATTTATCACGGAAAGAAACAGAGGAGAGCGGCCCGCAGAGTTTTTAACATTAATATCAGTTCCCTGCTGTATTAAAAATATAATCTCCTCATGTTTTTTTTCAGATATTAGCTTGATAAACTCGTTAATTTTATTACCGGATCGGTTATGTACAGTTATAATTATAGTTGCCAGAATAATTACAGTGAAAAAAATTAATGCAAATACAACGATATTCAATTAGAACTCCATTTATAATTAATATATTTCAACTTTTGCTTTTGTTCTCAACATTTTGATGATTTCTTTTTTACCAAGATTTTCAGCAAGCATTAACGGTGTCTGGCCATGAACATTAGTGGTGTTTACGTTCGCGCCTTTTTCAATTAATAATTGTGTTATTTCATCCATATTAGATTTAATGCACAGCATAAGCGGAGTATATTTTTCTTTATTAACCGCATTAATATCAGCATTGTTTTCGATTAAAAATTTTGAAACATTATAATTATTATTATTTATTGCAATCATTAATGCTGTATTGCCTTTCTTGTTTTTCGCGTTAATGTAAGCGTTATTCTTTATTAAATATTTGAGAAAATTTAAATTTCCTCTTCTAGCTAAAACCATTAAAGGAGTAAAACCGGCATTGTCTTTTACGTTTACCTTAGCGCCTTTTAAAATTAAAATTTTACCAATTTTTAATGAATCAGGTAGATTAGCCGCTAATAACAAACTTGATTGATTCTGATTGCTTACCGCATTGGCATCAGCGCCTGATATTACTAAAAATAAAGCAGTTTCCAAATGCCCGTTTTCCGCTGCGGTTAACAACGGAGTATTACCAAATTTATCTTTGATCTCAAGTTTCGCTCCTTTTTTAATAAGGAGTTTTGCAAGTTCGGTTTTTCCGTTTAGGCATGCATAGTGCAGGGGAGTGCGGCCAAGTTTATCTACAGCGTGGAGGTTTGCACTTTTATTTATAAGTAATTTAGCTATATCGTGATGTCCCCGCAAGGCTGCCCACATTAGATAGGTTATGTTATTACCGAAACTGATATTAACATTTGCCCCTTTTTCAATTAACAATTTGGCAACCAAAGGTTTACCGTTTTTTACTGCAATTGAAAGCGATGTCTGACCTTTTTGATTTTTAGCATCCACATTCGCGCCTTTTTCAATCAAGAGTTTAGCTGTTTCATAAATCCCTGTTCTACACGCTGACATTAACGGTGTATTTTTATTTTTATCTACAATTGATACTCCTGCGCCTTTTTGTATAAGTAAATTTGCGGCATCTTTGTTTCCGTATTCACACGCCCAGAATAGAGCAGACCATTTATCTTTAGTCAGAACGTTAATCTTGGCTCCTAAATCCAAAAAAAGACGGGTTAATTTTAAATGTTTTTTGTTCATGCAGGTATACATCAAAGGAGTTAAACCAAAGTTGTCAACTTGATTAACATTTGCGCCTTTTTCAATTAACAACTTAGCAATTTGCATATATCCTTTTATAGACGCGATGATTAAAGCGCTGTGGCCATGATGATTTTTTATGTTTATATCTGCTTTTCTATTTATTAATAATGAAATAATGCTGGGTTTATTAAATTTAGCGGCAATTATGAGCATAGAATTACCAGTATTATCCACACTGTTTATATCAAAATCATCATCAAGCATTCTCCGTTTAAGCTGCTCGATTTTACCTCTTTTTATTTCAGAATGGATATACACATCAAACCCTTTTTTACACGATGTTAGGGTAAAAATTAAAAACGTTAAACTTAAAGCCAATATTATTTTATTCATATAATTAAACCTAAAATTAATAAAAAACGTATATCTAAATTTAATAATATTAAAAAGAACAGTAAATACGTTATTGTTAATATAAATTGAATTACGGTATAATACGCGTAATTAATTACGGTAACTATATATTTTATTGTACTAAAAAATTGACTTCGGTAAAGAGAATAAATATTACTAGGAGTTATTTATAAATGAAAAAGAAAGCATTGAATTAATATAAAGTTCCTGAAAAAACACTAGAAGAGATTGAAAATGAAAGATTATATCATGAAATATATGGACACAAAACTACAGATGAAGTTTGGAATGAAATCATGTCAGAAATGAAAAAAGATGGCACTTATTATAAATAAGTAACCATTATCTAAATCTTATTCACAATTTATATGTTCGTCAAAATATTCTTCTAAAAAAACCTATAAATCATTTATATGTTAGGCATTAAACTCTTTTTTAACATGTCCAGTTAATCTTTCATAGAATACAATTGCACTGAAAAAAAGATTCTTAGATTTTTTAACCACAAATAGAAATTCTTCTTTTTTCTTTTTAAACATTCTTTCTACATTATTGTAATTAGATGAAATTTTTCAACATTTATTTACCACCAAATATTTAACATAGACACAATTAAATTCTTCTCCGAAACCTTCAGGTAAAATAAAGTTTAAATACCATTTATATCAATTTCATTTTTATTTTTGAATTGTTTAATATGGTCACAAATAAATTTATTTAAATATCGAAATGATAATTTGGCTAGATATTGAAAAAATATTTTTTCAATTTGATACAAAAAAGTATATTGTTACCTTAATTGTTTATATCGCTCTATCTAAAACTCCATAGT
>CALGPD010000281.1 GCA_937960625.1 uncultured Spirochaetia bacterium
ATAATATTCACCAAGATTTTCAGGTTCTCCCGGCTCAAATGTTTCATAAATCGGTCTATCTGATTTTAATGCCTTTTTTAAGTTATTTGCTATATTTTTTGTCATTGGCATTTTTTGGTTTAGTTTGAAAATATCAGGATATTCAGGTTTAGTTCCCTCAAAGGGTACACTCCATGAAGGAGCATCAGGGTCACAGGGGTAGAGCAACCATGCCCGATCACAATCAAACGTTTCTAAAACAACATCCATAACTTTAGTCATAACGAGTTCTGCGTCTGTTCCTGCCCGTACTACTTTATCAATCTTATCAAGACACTCTAAAAGATAGAGATTCGATTTAAGTTCATTTTCTGTTTTCACTCTTTCAGTAATATCCTGAACAATCCCTATCATTCCTGTTTTATTTCCATTTTTATCAAAGACGAAATCGCCAGTTGCAAAAATGTTTCGTTCTGTTCCATTGGGTAAAAGTATCCGGAAATCCAGAGGAGGAATTTGATCCATCGATAATACTTTTGTATTTGCCAATTTGACCATTTCTCGATCTTCAGGATGAATTGCTTTTAGAAGAGAAGTTTCTATATTTTCATCAAATGTTTTAGGGTCTAAACCGTAAATATTACACATTTCATCAGAATACATTACATGACCTGTTGAAAATTCCCAATCAAAACAACCCAGTTTAGCAATCTCTTGAGTTCTATTTAGCATTTTTTGTTTTTTATTAAGATCTTCCTCTGCCCGTTTTCTTTCTGTTATATCTCTTACAATTCCAACAAATAATGATTTATCTTCAATTGAAAATTTATTAAACCTTATTTCTGCTATAAAAAGTTTTCCTTTCATAGTTATGTGCAGCCACTCAAATAACATAGGATTGCCCTTTTTTACAGTTTCTAAATAATAATTTGCTTTTTCCTGAGTACTTGTGCCATCGGATTGCTTTTCAGGAGACAATTCTACTACTGTCTTTCCTAGTAATTCTTCTTTTTTGGAACATTCAAACATGGCTAATGCCATTTTATTACACTCAATTATTTTAACACCATCCAAAATAAAAATTACATCACTTGCAGTTTCAAATATTGCTCTATACCTTTCTTCATTTTCTTTCAGATTTCTAAAAATGAGAAGTACACTTAAAGCATCGCGTATTTTTCCTGAAATTTCTTTAACGAGTTTTTTTTCTTCTTTTGTCCAGATACGGGCATAGGAACACTGATGCATTCCTAAAATCCAAGGTGATCCAATTTTTGGGTAAATTGGATGAAGAATTTGCGAACGGTATATAAACTCTCTGGCATTGTCCGGAGGTAACTCATTGGTCGTTGTAGGATCAAACACTAAAGTATCATCACGTTCCAATACTGTTCGAAGCACTTTTGCCATTTCATCGGTCATTGGGATATCTTCTCTAAGAAGAAATGCACCGGGATATTCCGGCTTAGTGCTTTCAATAGGTACCCGCCATGAAGGTGCGTCCGGATCGCATGGATAAAGTAACCAAGCACGGTCACTGTCAAACATTTCAAGCATAGTTTCAATAACTCTACTCATTACCTCTTCTGCATCAGTTCCCACTCGGATTACTTTATCAATTTTATTAAGACATTCTAAAAGATAGAGGTTTGATTTAAGTTCTCTTTCTGTCTTTTTCTTTTCAGTAATATCTCTAATTATAGCAATGTATAATCTTTTTTCGCCTGTCTTTAATTCATTAAGAACAATATCTACATAGAAAAGTTCACTCATTGAATTTTTATGAATCCATTCAAAATGTTGAACCTCGCCCTTTTTGGCACTTTCAATTATTTCTCTAACTCTAATTTCAGAATTAATGTCATTAAACTGTTTTTCCGGAGATAAATCCCACGGTGTTTTACCAATTATATCTAGTTTATCAGTATAGCCGAACATATTTAATATCATGTCATTGCATTCAACAATTACTAAATCATCCAATATAACAATTCCGTCATTTGCCGTTTCAAATAACGTTCTATATCTTTCTTCACTCTCTTTTAGATCTCTAAAAATCAATAACACACTTAAGGCGTCTGCAATTCTTCTGCTTATTTCTCTAAAAAGTTTTTTTTCTTCTATTGTCCAGATACGGGCATGCGTGCATTGATGCATTCCAAGATGCCATGGTGATCCGATTTTAGGATAAATAATGATAGTAAGTTGGGAAAGATAAATAAATCTTTCTGCAGTTTTTGGTGGTAACTCGTTAGTAGTTGAAGGATCAAACGCCATAGGTTCATTAGTCTTCAAAGCTGCGTTCATTACTTTTCTCGCTTCATCAGTCATGGGGATTTCTTGATTAAGAGCAAATGCACCGGGATATTCGGGTTTGGTGCTTTCTATTGGTACACTCCATGAAGGAGCATTAGGATCGACCGGATAAAGTAACCATGCCCTATCGCAATCAAACATTTCAAGCATAGCATCCATAACTTTACTCAATATTTTATTTGCATCAGTGCCTGTTCGTATAACTTTGTCAATTTTATTAAGACATTTTAATATATATAGATTTGATTTCAGTTCTTTTTCTGCTTTTTTTCTTTCTGTAATATCTGTTACAACGCCCTCAATTGCAACGGGTTTTTTATCTTTATCTTTTATTAGAACATTACGTTGATAAAGCCAACGTTCTTTTCCGGATTTTATAATTTTATATTCATAGGTTGGAGGCATTTTACCTTTAATAAGGTCATTCCATTGTTCAATGAAATAATCTTTAAAGTCAGGATGTATTAAATCTTGAACAAGTAATGGATTTTCAATGAATTCTTTAGGACTATGACCGAATATTTTTTTTGCAGCCGGACTTATGAACTCATATTTACCGTCAGGCAAAGACATCCTGTATATCACATCTTTTGCGTTGTTTGTAATTCTACGGAATTTCTCTTCACTTTCTTTAAGTTTGTTTATTGCTAAAAACGTTGAAAGACTGTCGCTTAATCTATTACTGATTTCTCTAAATAACCGTTTTTCTAAATCTGTCCAAATCCTCTCCTGGGAGCATTGGTGCATTCCCAGCATCCACGGTATAGTGTTTTTAGGATGAATAGCCATTACTATTTGTGATTGAACATCGTGATGCTTTTTTAAAGATGAACTGATTTTATATTCGTTTCCGGGACCATATGTATCAGGGGAATCATTTTCCAGACACCTTCTACATACATCATCTGCATCAGGTTTCATTGGCAACTCAAGATCAAGGAGAAAAGCTCCCGGGTAATCAGGAGTTGAACTTTCAAACGGAACGCGGAATGTAGGCGAATCAGGATCGCAGGGGTAGAGTAACCAAGCGCGGTCGCATTTAAAAATAGATTTTATTGCTTCAAGAACGTTTTGCAGCATTTGCTTTTGAGTGTTAGATTTTTGAATAGTTTTATTAACTTTGTCAATTCCTTGCAAAAATGTGAGATTTTCATTTTTTATCTTTTCGGCTCTTTTACGTTCTGTAATATCATGAAGAGTAGCTATAAGTTTTAAGAAATTGCCTTTTGAATCCTTTACGATTCTGGAATTTGTGGAAAGTGTAATAATCTCTCCATTTTTTTTAAGATAATCAATATCAACATCATGTGCGTAGCCTTTTTGGGATAACTCTGCCATTAATTTTTGTCTCGCTTTAGGATCTGCATAGAAATTAATAGTAGATTTACCAATCATTTCTTCTCTTGTATATCCGCCGTACTTTTCAATAGAAGGGCTTATTTCAATAATCTTACCATCCGCATCGGTTTCAAGGTACACATCCATGAAACTGTTGAATATATTCCTGAATTTTTCTTCACTATTACGAATAACTTGTTCGGCATTCTTACGTTCGGAATTATCGCGAAGAATACTTATAAGTTTTACCGGATTACCCAGTGAATCAAATTCAAACCTTGAATTGACAGACACAGGAATTGTTTGGCCGTCCTTTTTTAATAGATCTACATCTAAATTTTGAATATATCCTTTTTCAGATAACTGTTTAAGCATATCTTTTCTTTTTTCAGTATCAGCATAAAAATTAACAGCATCCGTACCAATTATTTCCTCTCTGGTATATCCACTTAATTTTTCAATAGATGGGCTTATTTCAATAACCTTTCCGTCCAAACCGGTTTCAACATACACATCTATATAACTGTTAAATATTCTTCTGAATTTTTCTTCGCTATTATGTATTGCTTGTTCAGCAATTTTACGTTTTGTAATGTCTGTATGAATTCCGGAAAACCGGATTGGTTTTCCATTCTCATCTCTTTGGCTGATTATTCCTCTTCCGTTAATCCACAACCACTCACCGTTTTTGGATTTAAATCTGAATTCAGTATTATAATCAGGGATTTTATTTTCTAAATATTTTTTTGCGGTTTCCATTACCCGGTCAATATCATCAGGGTGGACTCTTTTTTCAAATTGTTCCAATCGGTGAGGGAATTCATTAACTTCGTATCCCGCTACTTTATAATAACCGGGATCATAATGAACTTCGTTTGTATTCAAGTTCCAATCCCAGATTCCGTCAATTGACAGGCTCATAATTTTATTAAAATGGTCTTCGGTTTCTAAAAGATTTGTTTTTATTGCTTTTCCAGCGGAGATATAACTCACAGCTAACATGATGCCTTTTTGAGTACCTGCCTCATCCGATATCAAATCAGCATTTATTTGAATAGTGAATTTAGAACCATCTTTGTGTTTGGAAATAATTTCTTTTGAGCATGTTCCTTTAGTCAGGGTTTTTTCTATCAAATCTTTATATATTTTTTTTGGGATATTCAAATCCCTAAATTTATTTATCTTCTTATTTTTAGAAAATCCCCAAATTTCTAGAACGGTTTTATTTACGTTGGTGATTTCGCCTTTTAAATCGGTTAGTATAATACCCTGACTTGAAGAATTGAAAGCTGCTTCAAATATATTAAAATTATCATCGTTTTCTATTCTGTAATTGGAATTTTGAACAACATTTTTCAATGAACTATTATAACCTCTTCCATGAATATAAAATCACAGACTCCCGCGTCAATAATTTTGCATGCAATTTTTTTATCATCAACATTTGTAGTAACTATAATAAGAAATTTAGGCAGAAAGCCCATTTCTGTTTTTAACAATTTAATATCTGAATTTATATTTAAAACAGGTAATATTATTAGATTGTATACATTATTTTTTAATTTTGATTTTCAATGTTTTTTTTACCCGCTTATAATCATAAGTTGACTGGAATGTTTTTAATAATTGTAAATATATTCCATGAAATACCCTTATATAATCAATTGCTAAGATGTACATATTATAAATTAATTAAACGAGTTTTCCAAAATTTTTATGGTTATTTTTTTATTACAATTAATTATATTAATCTGTTAATTTTTTCAAGTGTTTCATTTAATCTTGGAAAATCCGGATTTATATTTCTGATTTTAGTAAACATTTCCTTTGATCTCTGGTATTGTTTCTTTTTGAAAAATACAACACCAAGAGTATTTAGTATTTTTACATCATCAGGAAAATATGGAAAAAGTTTTAGGAGAATCTTTTCAGCATCATCTATTTTATTCATTTTATAAAACTTGATTGATGAATTAATTTGTTCTTCAAAACTGGTTTTATGCAAATCAAGGTCCTGAAATATTTCTCTAAAAGTTTGAATGTCGCTTTTTAATAATTTTCCTTGAGCGCCTACGCTTGCACCTTCAGCAAAAACTTCCCTTATATCTCCCTGTTCAGGAGTTTTTTTACTAAGAACTTCAACGAGCAGTATTGCTCTATCATCATCCGCAGGCCTTTCACCGCAGAAATCATTTACTTCTGACATTATTTTTTGCAGCAGTTTATCAGGTTCACTTTTGCCGTTTGCTTTTACAAAGTTAATTAATCTTTTATCAGTGAAGAATTCTCCGTAGTTGTTCCTTGCTTCGGTTATTCCGTCTGTATAGAAAAGAATTTTATCGTTTATTTCAAGTTCAACTGTCTCATATTCACAGTGTAAATCTTTAAAAGCTCCAATAAAAGGTGAGGTCGCTTTGAGTTCAATAATCTCTTCTGATTCTGCTTTGTATAATAGGGCATGAGTATGACCGCAGTTTGAATATTCGAGCATTAATGTATCCAGATGCAATATTGAATAAAACGCTGTGAGATGGTGCTCTGTATCACCGATTAATCCGAATAAATCTTTATTTACTTCGCAACACGTTATATCCGGAGTCTTTGAAAAATGGCTGTGGTTGATAAAACTCGTTTTTGCCATTGTTGTAATTAAAGCAGCCGGAACTCCGTGACCGGATACATCTGAAATCATAATCGAAAATGAAGATTTTCCAATTCTTCTAACATCGTATACATCACCCCCAAGACTTTCCATAGCTTTGTATTCGGCATCAATAAAAACTTCCGGAGTTTCGGGGATTGTTTTAATAATGCTCTCCTGAATTCTCTTTGCAATCTCAAGGTCGTTTAACAGTTTTTCATTAATTTGAGCAAGCTCGTTATTTGCAAGGTTTAATTTTTTAGTCCGTTCCCTAACCATTTTTTCCAGATTTTCAGAATAATTTCCTATCTCACGAATCATAATATTAAACGCATCCGCCAACTCCATGACTTCTTTGCTGCCAGTTGACTGTACGGTTTTGAAATCCATTTTTGCGGTTATTTCCCGTACTGTTGTATTTATACTTTTTATTGGTTTAACTATTTTATGGGAAAAATAAATTATTAGGGGTATGGTTAGCAGCAGGGAACAAATTAATATTATAAATGAGATATTTCTACTTC